>NZ_JBGCBY010000028.1:0-121032 GCF_041262165.1 Streptacidiphilus sp. MAP12-16 | reverse complement strand
GGGGTAGTGTCGGGGGGGGGCGGTGGTGGGAGCCATTGCGGAGCACTGGCGACTGACGACAACCCGGCCAGACTCTCCCCCAAACTTCGTCCGGGGGTGCCCCCTTGCCCGCGACGCCGCCCCCCATGTGCCGGTCGGTCTCAGTCGGTGTTCTTGACGACCGTCTCCACGATGCGGGCGACGGTCGGCAGGGCCGCGTCCTCCAGCGAGTCGGCGGCGGGCAGCGGCACGTGCGGGGTGGTGATCCGGATCAGCGGGCCGTCCAGGCTGGTGAAGCCGTCCTCGGCGAGCACCGAGACCAGTTCGGCGCCCCAGCCGCACAGTCTCGGGTTCTCCTCCACCGTGAACAGCCGGCCGGTCATCGCGAGTTCCGCCAGGACGGTGGTGACGTCGAGCGCCACCAGGGAGCGAAGGTCCACCACCCCCGCCTCGATGCCGTGCGTACGCGACAGCTCGGCCGCGGCGGCCAGGGCCCGGGGCACCATGGACGCGAGCGCGACGATGGTGACGTCGGCCCCCGCGCGGACCACCTTGGCCCGGCCCAGCTCCTCGACGATCTCACCGTCCGGGACCTCGCCCCGGACCGGGTACAGCGACTTGGCCTCGAAGAACAGCACCGGGTCCGGGTCGCGGACGGCCGCCGCGAACAGGCCGATCAGGTCGGCCGGACTCGACGGCGCGACGACTTTGAGCCCGGGCACCGCCATCGCCCAGTTCTCGACGGCCTGCGAGTGCTGCGCGCCGAAGCGCAGGCCGCCGCCGTTGGCGCTGCGGATCACCAGCGGCAGCGAGACCTGACCGTTGGTCATGTAGCGGGTCTTCGCGATCTCGTTGGCGACGATGTCCCAGCAGACGGCGAAGAAGTCGGAGAACATGATCTCGGCGATCGGCCGCAGCCCGGTCATCGCCGCACCCATCGCGGCGCCCAGGACGGCCTGTTCGGAGATCGGCGTGTCACGGACCCGGCGCGGCCCGAACTCCTCCAGCAGCCCGGCCGTGGCCTTGAAGACTCCGCCGGCCGCGCCGACGTCCTCGCCGAGGAACACCACGCTCTCGTCCCGGCGCATCTCCTGTGCGATCGCCCGGGCGACCGCTTCCCGGTAGGTCAGTTGCGCCATGATGCGCCTCCGTCCGCCCACACGTCCTGCTCCACCAGTTCCAGACCGGGCAGCGGTCCTGCCTTCGCCTCGGCCGTAGCCAGGTCCACCTCGGCCTGCGACTCCGCCTCGATCGCGGCGAGGACGGTCTCCGCAGCGCCCCCGGCGAGCAGTCGCGCGCGATACGCCGGCAGCGGGTCCCGGGCCAGCCACTCGGCGACCTCCTCGGCCGGACGGTACTTGGCCGGATCGGCCCGGGAGTGGCCCCCGTGGCGGTAGGTGAGCGCCTCGACCAGGCTGGGCCCCTCGCCCGCACGGGCCCGGTCCAGAGCGGCCGAGGCGGCCTCGTAGACGCGGTCGGCGTCGTTGCCGTCGACCACGACCGGCGGCAGGCCGTAGGCGGCGGCCCGGTCGGCGGCGGGGCGCGGCACCGCGGTGATCTCCGAGGTTCGCGTGTACTCCATGTAGACGTTGTTCTCGCAGACGAACACCACCGGGAGCGACCAGACCGCGGCGAGGTTCAGCGCCTCGTGGAAGGCGCCGATATTGGTCGCGCCGTCGCCGAAGAAGCACACCGCGACCTGCTGGGTGCCCCGGTACTGCGCCGACCAGGCGGCACCGGCCGCGATCGGCAGGTGCGCCCCGACGATCGCGTAGGAGCCCATCATCCCGTGCGGTATCGAGGTGAGGTGCATGGAGCCGCCCTTCCCGGCCATCAGCCCGTTGGCGCGGCCCATCAGCTCGGCGAGGATCGGTGTCATGGGCACGCCGCGCGCGAGCGTGTGGGCGTGGCCCCGGTAGGTGGCGAAGGTGTAGTCGTCGGCGCGCATCGCCACCCCGAAGCCTGCGGCCACGGCCTCCTGGCCCAGGGACAGGTGGCTGGTCCCCTTGACCAGCCCCTGCACGAACAGGTCGTAGGCCCGCTTCTCCAGGCCGCGCATCCGCACCATCTGCCGGTACAGCGCGAGGCGCGTCCGCTGCGTCCCGGCCGTGTTCTCCGTACTGGTCGTCGTCATGCCCGATGCCTCCCGGGTCAGGTTCAGTAGGCGTTCGCGACGAAGAGGTCCTGGGCGGGGAACTTCGTGATGACCCGCGCGCCGTCGCAGGTCACCACGAGCTCCTCCTCGATCCGCGCCGCCGAGTACCCGTCACTGGCCGGGCAGTACGTCTCGAGTGCGAAGACCATCCCCTCCACGATCTCCGCGGGGTGCTCCAGCGAGTTCAACCGGCTGATGATCGGCCGTTCGTGCAGGCCGAGGCCGAGCCCGTGGCCGAACTGCAGGCCGAAGCAGTCCATCTCGGTGGCGAACCCGAACTCGGCGGCCTCGGGCCAGGCCCTGGCGATCACGTCGGTGGTCTGCCCCGGTTTGACCAGGGCGATGGCGGCGTCGATCCACTCGCGGGCCCTGGTGTAGGCGTCGCGCTGGGACGGGGTCGCCGAGCCGACGTTCAACGTGCGGTAGTAGCAGGTCCGGTAGCCGTTGTAGGACTGGATGATGTCGAAGAAGCAGGTGTCGCCCGGTCGGATCATCCGATCGGTGAAGTTGTGCGGATGCGGGTTGCACCGCTCCCCCGACACCGCGTTGATCGCCTCGACGTCGTCGGAGCCGTGCGTGTACAGGTAGTGGTTGGCCAGCGCGACGATGTCGTTCTCGCGGACGCCGGGCTTCAGCGCCTCGGCTATCTGCTGGTACACCCCGTCGACCATGGCTGCGGACTGGGTCAGCAGCGTGATCTCGTCGGGGCTCTTGACCTGGCGCGCGTCCAGCATCACCTGCTGCGCGTCGGCGACCCGCAGCCCGACCCGCTCCAGCTCGAACAGGAACGGCGGCTCGACGATGTCGAGGCCCAGCGGCATGACCTCGACCCCCTGCTCGACCAGGATCGATCTGATCTCGGCCACGGCCCGCCGGAACAGTCCGGCCGTGGGCGGGACCGCGCCACGCAGGCCGAGCATCCCGGCCCGGCAGTTGTCCGGCTCCAGCCACGGGGCGTACAGCTGGTGGTGCCGGGCCGCCGATCCGAAGTCCCACACCATCGGGTCGCCGGTGCGGGTCAGCAGCGCGTACCGGGTCATCTTGTCGCGCGACCACTCGCCGATGACCGTGCTGGTCAGATAGCGGATGTTGTTGACGTCGAACACCAGCAGCGCACCCAGGTCGCTGGCGTCCAGCGCTGCCCGCGCCCGCGCCAGCCGGTAGGCGCGCAGCCGGTCGAAGTCCACCCGCGACTCGAACTCCACCCCGCTGTGGCCGGGGGCGGGCATCGGTCGGCTGCCGGTCGGCATGGCGGCTCCTCCTCTCAGGTCGTGCCGGGAGTCCTCGCGGACTACTGGGGCGATACGGGTCGGGGGCCGAGTCCGTCGTCCACGGACACGTCCTCCGGGGTGAGCACCATGCCCGAGGCTCGTGCCTGCTCCAGCAGCAGCGCGGCGAAGTCCTGATCGCCGTGGCCCGCGCCCACCGCCGCCTGGACGAGCTGGTGGACGGCGGCGGCGATCGGCATGGGGACCTCGGCGCGCCGGGCCGCGGCGAGGCCGAGGTCGAGGTCCTTGCGCAGCAGCGTCGTGGTGAAGGTCGGGGTGAAGTCCAGGTGGACCAGTGCGGGCGCCTTGTAGCGGGTGAACGGGGAGCCCAGGACGGAGGCGTTGAGGAACTCCAGGAAGGCCGCGCGGCGCACGCCGTGCTTCTCCGCGAGCAGGGTGATTTCGGCGAGCGACTGGGCCAGCACGCCGAGCAGCACGTTGTGGCAGATCTTCACCAGCCGGGCCGCCTCGCCCTCGCCGACATAGGTCACCGACGCGCCCAGGTGCTCCAGCAGCGGCTCGACGGTGCGGTAGGCCTCCTCCGGACCGGAGACGGCGAAGCTCGCGCCGCCCGACGCCACCACGCGCGGATTGCCGCTGACCGGAGCGGCGAGCAGCACGGTTCCGGTGCTCTCCGCGACGGCCCTGACCTGCGCGGAGACCTCGGCATCCACGGTAGAGCAGTCCACCAGGACCCGAGGCGCGGTCTTCCCGGTGAGCAGGCCGTGCTCGCCGATGGTGATCTCGGCGAAGTCGGACGAGCCGGAGACCATGGTGAAGACCACGTCGCAGGCGGCCAGGTCGGCAGGCCCGTCGGCGAGGACCGCGCCCCGCGCGGCCAGGGGCTCGGCCTTCGCCCGGGTGCGGTTGAAGACCGCGAGGGGGTGGCCGGCGTCGAGCAGCCGGGTCGCGAGCGCGAAGCCCATGCGGCCGGTGCCGGCCCAGCCGATGCGGATGTCCGGACGGGCGGCCTCAGCGGTGGTGTCGTCGGTGGTCTGGTCGGTGGTCTCGTCGACGGTGTCGTCGGCGGTCTCGTCGGCGGTCTGACGGGCGTTCAAGGGAGGCTCACATCCTTCTGGTTCGCGGGCGGTTCGCCGCGCGCCCCCAAGTAGAGCTGTCCCACCCGGGGGTCACTGAGCAGCGACTCTCCGCTGCCGGTGAGTCGCACCCGGCCCGCCTCCAGGACGGCGCCCCGGTCGGCGGCGGCGAGGCCCGAGCGGGCGTTCTGTTCGACCAGGAGGATGGTGCGGCCCTCGGCGGCCAGCGCCGCGACGGTGGCGAACACCGAGTTCCTGGCGCGGGGTTCCAGGCCGATGGAGGGTTCGTCGAGCAGCATCAGGGTGGGTTCCAGGATCAACGCGCGGGCGAGTTCGACCTGCTTCTGCTCACCGCCGGAGAGGGAGCCCGCCGCGGCGTGCCGCCGCTGGGCGATCAGTGGGAAGCGTCCGGCCAGCGTCTCGGCGCGCCGGCGGACCTCGCGTCGGCCCTCCCGGGTGCGGTCCAGCAGGTATCCGCCCATCAGCAGGTTGTCCCAGACGGTCATGGCGGGGAAGAGACTGCGTTCCTGCGGGACCTGGACGATGCCGCGCAGCAGCCGTGCGCGCGGGGACAGCGCGTCGATCGGTTCGCCGTTCAGCAGGACGCGGCCCCGGCGCGGCCTGATCAGCCCGCTGACCAGGCGGAGCACGGTGGACTTCCCGGCGCCGTTGGGACCGATCAGGCAGAGCACCTCGCCCCGGTCCAGGGTGAGGTCGACGCCGCGCAGCACGTCGCCGGTGCCGTATCCGGCGGAGACGTCCTCGATGGCCAGCAACGGGGTCACGGCGGTCAGCTCCCCAGGTAGGCGTCGAGGACCTGACGGTCCGTCTGGACGGCGCCGGGGGCGCCCTGGGCGATGACGGCGCCCCGGTCCAGGACGATCACCGGGTCGCACAGCCGCATCAGCAGGTTCATGTCGTGCTCGACGACCAGGAAGGTGGTCCCGGCGGCGTGGCGCTCGCGGATGTGGCGCTCCATGGTGCGGACCATGGTGGGGTTGACCCCGGCGGTGGGTTCGTCCAGCAGGACCAGGGCCGGTGAACTCATCAGCAGGGCGGCGAACTCCAGCAGCTTGCGCTGGCCGTAGGAGAGCTCGTCGGCGCGGTGCGCGCTATGGGCGGCCAGGGCGAACTCCGCAAGCAGGGCCTCCCCGCGGTCGCGGTCCGCTCGGCGCACCCGCGGGCCGGCGAGGGCCTGCCAGGGGTGCCCGGCGGCGACGGCGAGGTTCTCGAGCACGGTCAGGTCAGGGAAGATCCGCGGCTGCTGGAAGGTCCGGCACAGTCCGCGCCGGTGGAGCCGGGCGGGGTCGGGACGGGTCACCGGTCGGCCGTCGAGCAGGATCTGCCCGGCGTCGGCGGCGAGATGGCCGGTGACGAGGTTGAAGACGGTGGTCTTGCCGGAGCCGTTGGGGCCGATGAGTCCGGTGACGGTGCCGCGCGCCACGGTGAACGAACAGTGGTCGACGGCGGCGACACCGCCGAAGTGCTTGGACAGGTCCCGTACTTCGAGGATGGGAGTCGGGGTCGAGGTCGGGGCCGGCGCGCTCGCGGTCGGTCCGGTCATGATCGGTCCGTCGATCGTGCGCGACGTTGCCGCTGGTCGGCGAGGGTGGGCAGGATGCCCCGGGGCATCAGCAGCATGATCACGACGAAGATCGCCGCATACCCGAGGAGGTAGAGCTGGCTGGCGCCGTAGCGGTAGGCCAGGTACTGCTGCGCCGGGGCGATGACGAAGGCGCCGAGGACCGGCCCCCACAGGGTTCCGCGCCCGCCGAGGAAGGCCATCAGCACCATGGCGATGGTGATCAGCGGATCCACCGCGAACTGCGGGTAGACGAAGGAGAGGTAGTACGCCCACACGCCCCCGGCCATCGCGGTGATCCCGGCCGAGAGTCCGAAGGCGGTCAGCTTGGCGACGCCGACCGGGACGCCCACGGCGCGCGCCTTGTCCTCGTCGGCGCGCAGCGCGAACAGCGCCAGCCCGAGCCTGCTGTGCAGCACGGCGTAGGAGAGGGCCAGCGCGAGTGCGAGCAGCGCCAGCATCGCGAAGTAGAAGGGCCGCTCGTAGGTGGCCGCGGCGAAGGGCGGGATCGGCATGGCGATGCCCTGGGCGCCGTGGGTGAGCCCGCGCAGGTTGAAGGCGAGGGTCTGCGCGACGAAGAGCAGCGTGATGGTGACGATGGCGAAGACGTCGGCGCGGGTGCGCATGGCGATCCAGGCGACCGGCAGCCCCGCCAGCGCGACGGCCAGGCCCACCAGCGGCAGGACGGCGAAGGGGGTGAGTCCGGAGCCGATGCCGTGGTGGCTGAACCAGATGGCCTCGGTGTAGGCGCCGACGCCGAAGAAGGCGGCATGGCCGAGCGACGGATAGCCGGCGAAGCCGCCGACCAGGTTCCAGGCGCTGGCCAGGGCCGCGTACATGAGGGTGAACAGGGCGATCGTCATCACCCACGGCGCGGTCACCAGGAAGGGGAAGGCGGCGAGGATACCGAGGAATACCGGAACGGCCGCGCGGCGCGCCACGGCCGTCGGCGCGGTCACAGGGCACCCCGCAGGCGGGCGCCGAACAGCCCCTGCGGACGCAGCAGCAGCACCGCGAGGAGCACGGCGAAGAAGCTGAAGTCCGACCAGACCGGCGAGATCAGCGCGCCCACCAGCGCCGAGACCACGCCCATCGCCAGCGCCGCGACGACCGTACCGCCCAGGCTGCCGAGCCCGCCGAGGATGACGATCGACAGCAGCCGGGAGATCAGGTCGTAGTGGCTGTTGGGGTTGAAGGAGTACACCATCCCGTACACGGCTCCGGCCGCGGCGGCGGTGGCCGCGCCCAGGCCGAAGCCCAGCGCGGCGACCCGGCTGTCCTCGACCCCGAGCAGCCGCGCGGCAGTCGGGTTCTGCGCGGTCGCCCTGACGGCGCGGCCGAAGCGGGTCCGTCCGAGCAGCAGGGCCAGGGCGCCGAGGGTGGCCAGCGAGAGCAGGAACGCGGCGAACCGCACCTCGCCGATCTGGTAGCCGCCGAGCGTCCAGGACCGGTTCACGTAGCCGGGCTGGGTGGAGCGGTAGTCGCCGCCGTAGATGAGGGCGAGGACCCCCTCGATGCCGAGTGCCACCGCGAAGGTGACGAGGAGTGAGAGCTGGCCGGCGTCGGTGCGATGCAGCGGTCGCAGGAACAGCCACTGCACGGCCGCGCCCACCGCGAACATCGCGGGCGCGAGGATCAGCACGGTCAGGAAGGGGTCGATGCCGAGTCCGGTGAAGAGGCTGTAGCTGAGGTAGGCGGCGAGGACCACCAGCGCGCCCTGGGCGAGGTTGACCACCTTCAGCACGCCGAAGATCAGCGTCTGGCCGCTGGCCATCAACGCGTACACGCCCCCGGTGAGCAGACCGAGGATCGCCGCCTGGACCGCCGTGTGCAGGGTGTCCGAGGGCATCCGCTCACCCGGCCCAGGGGAGCTTGCCGAGAACCGGGGCGCTCTGCGCCCGGTCCGCGGGGTAGACCGGCAGCATCGCGCCGCCGATCCACTGGACCAGTACGTAGGAGGCATGGGCGGCGCCGTCGGAGTTCCAGCTGAGGGCGCCCTCGAGGGTCTGCCAGGTGCCTGAGTGCAGCGTGCTGATCAGCGTGGCGTTGTCGAGCTTGCCGGTCCTGGCCGCCACCTCCTGGACCAGTTGACCGCAGGAGAACGCCTCGGCCGAGGTGCTGTCGATGCTGCTGGCGGTCCCGCCGTAGGCGGCCGTGTAGGCGGCGATGAAGGCGGGGTTGCCGGAGGTGGTCGCGGTGGGGAACCAGTCCCCGGAGGAGAAGATGCCGTCGACGTTGCCCGCGCCCACGTTCTTCGGGAAGTTCAGCGGGTCGTTGGCCCCGTTGGACAGGTACAGCATCTTCGGCGCCCACTTGAGCTGGACCATCGCCTTGACCAGGGCGTAGGCGTCGGCGGACTGGGTTCCGGCGACGACCAGGTCCGGCTTCTTGGCCGCCATCGCGGTCACCACCGAGGAGAGGTCCGTGGCCTCGGCCGGGTAGATCTGCTGGTAGAGGGTGCGGATCCCGGCAGCCTCGAGCCTGCTGCGCACCTCGGCGGCGATCGGCGAGGCGAACGGGTCGTCCAGCGCGGGATAGGCGGCGGTGGTCGGACGCTGGGCCGCGGGCAGCGAGAGGATGTAGTCGGCGAAGACGTCGCCCTGCTGGACCACCGGCGCGGGCTGCACGAAGAAGAGGTTGCCCAGGTGCTGGCTGAAGACCGCAGGGCCTCCACCGGCCGGCTCCAGGAACGCGTAGCCGTAGCGCTTGGCGACCTGGGAGGCGGGCACGGTCAGCAGGCTGGAGAAGGGACCGAAGACCAGGTCCACATGGTCCTTTGTGATCAGGTTCTGATAGTTGGTCACCACCTGGGTCGGGCTGGAGGTGTCGTCGACCACGTCCAGCTGCACCTTGCGGCCGAGCACTCCGCCGGAGGCGTTGACGGTGTCGGCCCACAGCCGGTAGCCGCGCTGCGCGGACTTGCCGGAGTCGGAGAAGTCACCGGTGAGGGAGAGCGAGATGCCGATCTTCAGCGGAGCGTGGGTGGCCGCCGAAGCGGGTTTGGTCGAACCGGCCGAGCTGCTGCACCCGGCCAGGACCAGGCTGAGCGCGGTCAGCGCTCCGGCGACCGAGGCGGTGGCCCTGCCGTATCCGGGTCCGCCGCGCGTTGCGCCCGTACGACTCACGATGGCGTGGCTCACGATCCGCCGTCCTCTCCCGAGCGGTTGCAGTCTCACTGCGATCGATTGCAGTGGAGTGTCCCGCCGGGCACCAAGGCTGTCAATGACAGTCACTCAGAATGCCTTTTGTAAAAGCTGATTCAATGCTGACCGTCACCGCAACTGGTTGCAGCGACTGCCCCGGCGCACCTACGGTGACGCCATGAGCGGAACACCCCCCACCCTCGACGACGTGGCCCGCGCCGTGGGCGTGCACAAGGCCACGGCCTCCCGCGCGCTCAACCCCGCCACCCGGAGCCAGGTCAACCCGGAGACCGCACGCCGGATCACCACGGCCGCCCGGCGGCTCGGGTACGTGCCCAACACGCTGGCGCGGGGGCTGCGCACCAGTCGCACCACGGCGATCGGGGTCCTCATCCCGGATCTGACGAACCCGCTGTTCCCCCCGATCGTGCGCGGCATCCAGGACCGGCTGGACGCGCACGGCTACACCGCGCTGCTGGTCAACACCGACGGCGACGAGGACAGGGAGCGCGCCCAGTTCTCCGACCTGGAGAGCCGCCGTGCCGACGGCTTCATCGTCGCCACCGCCCGCCGCGTCCATCCGCTGCTGGCCGAGGCCCTGGCCCGGGGCACCGCGCTGGTCACGGTCAACCGGACGACGGACCTTCCCGGGATCCCGGCCGTCGTCAGCGACGACGCCGACGGCACGGCACAGGCCGTCGGGCATCTGACAGCGCTCGGACACTCCCTGATCGCGCACCTGGCCGGGCCCCAGGACGTGTCGACCGGCGCGGTCCGCACGCAGGCCTTCCGCCACTGCATGGACGCCGCCGGGCTGCGGCCGCCGCCGGAGTCCGTGGTCGTGTGCACCGCCTACACCGAGCAGGCCGGGCGCGAGGCGACGCGGCGGCTGCTCGGTGCCTGCCCCGGGATCACCGCGATCGTCGCCGGGAACGACCTGATCGCGCTCGGGGCGCTCGCCGAACTCGCCGCTCAGGGGCGTTCCTGCCCCCGCGACGTCTCCGTGGTCGGCTTCAACGACATGCCCTTCGCCGACAGGTTCCAGCCACCGCTGACCACTGTGCGGGTCCCCCACCACGAGATGGGCGTCCAGTCCGCGCAACTGCTGCTGGAGCGCCTGCTCGAACCGCAGGCGCTCCCCCGCACGGTGCTGCTGCCGGCCCGGCTGGTCGTCCGCGGCTCCACCGCACCCGCGCCCGCAGGGTTCCCCGACCGCGCTGCGGGCATCACCCGGGCATGAAGGCTCGAACATGAAGGCTCGAACATGAAGGATGCGGCGGCATGGTACGGCCGCACGACTGCCGTCATGCTGGTGGTCTGCGTGGCCGCCGGCGCCATGGCCGTCGTGTTCGCGGTCGGCGGGAACGCCGCCGTGACCACCTGTCTGGCGGTGGTCGCCGTCATCGCCCTGCGGCTTGCCGTGCTATTCGCGCGTTCCCGGGCGATGCCGTGCAAGCCCTGACGCCGTGGTGCCGCACAGCTCTTACCGGCGTCCTCACTGGGATCTCTCATGTGTTCGCCTTCCGGCCACACGCGCGCCATCGCAGGCTGGAACAACTGGGGTCGTGATCCCGCGGCGTCCGTTCCGCGGGGAAGACCTTCTCTCTTCAAGGACCCCCATGAGCTCTCGCCCGTCTTCTTCGCGCGGCCGCATCATCGCCGTCTCGGGCACGTCCCTGCTCGCCGCCGGCGTCGTGACCGGCGCTCTCGGGCTGAGTACCTCGGCCTTCGCGGCTACATCCGCACCGGCCAAGCCGGTTTCCGTTCCCGCTGGCTTCACCGTCCACCAGCTCGCCACCGGACCGACCGGCCAGACCAGCCCGGACGACATCACCCGCCTCGGCGACCACCTCTTCGTCGCCTACCAGAACGGCGTGGGCTCCGACGGCAAGCCCTCCCCGGCCGGTGCCACCAAGAGCACCATCGTCGAGTACACGCTCGGCGGCCAGCTGCTCGCCTCCTGGCCGGTGGTCGGCAAGGTCGACGGCATGGGCGCCGACCAGGACGGCAACCGCGTCCTCGCCTCGGTCAACGAGGACGGCAACTCCAGCCTCTACAGCGTCACCCCCGGCGCCGACGCGGCCAAGCAGCTCCAGCACTTCACCTACCAGGGCCTGACCCACGGCGGCGGCACGGACAGCGTGCTGGCGGTCGGTGGAAAGATCTACATCACCGCGTCCGCACCGGCCGCCGACGCCGACGGCAAGACCTACAGCAAGACCGCCCTGTACACCGCGGAGCTCGTCGCCGGTGCCGCGGGCAAGGACGGCACGGTCACGCTCACCGCCGTGATCGCCGACAACGCGACCGCGACCGACGCGGTCACCGCGAAGAGCACCAAGCTGAATCTGTCGGACCCCGACTCCAGCGAGCAGGTCCCCTCGGCCGTGGCCGGCTTCGGCGGCGACCTCCTGCTGGACAGCCAGGGCGACAAGCAGCTCGTCTTCCTGCACGGCAAGAGCACGCCGAAGGTCCTCAACCTCACCACCCAGGTCGACGACACCGCCTTCGCGACCAACAGCACCGGCACCCTCTACGTCGTGGACTCCAAGTCCAACAAGCTGCTGGCGATCACCGGTCCGTTCACCTCCGGCGAGGCGTTCACCTCGGTGCCGTCCGACTCCACCACGCTGCCCGGCACCCTGGGCCGGATCGACCTCAGCACCGGCACGGTCTCCGCCTTCGCCTCGCTCGGCTCGCCCAAGGGCCTGCTCTACGTCGACGACGCCCTGCCGGTGACCTCCACGCCGTCCGCGAGCGCCTCCCCGGCGCCCGGCTCGTCCGGCTCGACCGCCGCGTCGCCGACCGCGTCCAGCACGGCGCCGGTTCTGGCCACGACGGGTGGCGGCAGCAACACCGGCGTCCTGGCCGGCGTCGCCGCCGCAGTGGTCGCCTTGGGCGCGGGTGCCGTCACCTTCGCGCGTCGCCGCGCCGGCCGGCGCAGCTAACGACCTGCGGCGGGCTCATGCTGATGTCCGGTCCCGGCCCCTCTCACCACCAGCTCCGAGAGAAGCCTGCGCGTGGCCTCGGCCACCGCGTCCACGGCTTCATCGAAGACCTCGCGGTTGTGGGGGGCCGGGGCCCGGAATCCGGAGACCTTGCGCACGTACTGCAAGGCCGCTGCCCTGATGTCCTCTTCTCCGACCTCGGGCATGGCGGGCGGGCGGAGCGTCTTGATGCTGCGGCACATGCCCCCAGTGTGGTTCCTAGTCCGCCACGGCGGCCAGCCGGTCGACGGCCCAGGGCAGTAGCTCCCGGGCCAGGGCCAGGCTGAAGGGTCTGGCCAGACGCCGCAGTTCGGCGCAGCTCGCCTGGCCGAGCACCGCGTACGGCAGGTCGGCCAGCTCGTCGGTGGTGCGCTCGATCGCCTGCCGCCGCTCCCGCCCGTACGGGGTGAGGGCCAGGTCGGGGCCCTGCTCCAGCCAGCCGCGCTCGCACAGCCGCTGGACGGCCTGGGTCCACTGCTCCGGCGACCAGCCCCGTGAGGTCCGCAGCGCCTCGGCTGCTATGGCGCCGGTGGCGGCATGGGTGACCAGTGCCTCGATCCCGTCCAGGCCGGCCGCGAGCAGCGCCGCGACGTGCCCGTCGCCGCGGAACTCGCGCAGCAGGCTCTGTGCGTGCCACAGCACCAGGTGGGGCTCGTCGGGCCAGGGGAGTGCGGCGTGGGCCGCGAACAGCGGGCGGCCCTGCGGATGGCGGAGCGCGGTGCGGGCGGCCTGCTGCGCGAGTTCGGCGGCGCGCAGCATCTCGGCGGACCCGATCTCCGGGCCCAGGACCCGGTGCAGGGTGGCGTCGATGCCCGCGAGTCGCGCGGCGAGGAAGCGCTGGGGCGATGCGGCCTGCCACGCGGCGGGGAGCGCGCGGTGCACCAGGTCCGGATTGAAGTTGTAGAAGGTGCCGATCACCAGTTCCGCGGAAGCCGGGCCGAGCGCGGCACCCCGCGAGGCGAAGTAGCCTGCCCGGTTGTCCGCGCCGAGCTCTTCGTACCGCGCGTGCGCCTCGGGCGAGAAGTAGACCGCTCCGTGGTAGGGCTCCACGACCTGCCAGGTCGCCCGTGCGTAGCTGTGGTGCTCCTCGGTCTGCTGCATGGAACGGCTCCAGGATTCGTCTGACCGACCGGTCGGAAACGTAGCATCGGCGGTTCTCGCGCGGAAGCACAGGTCTGCGGCCAAGGTCGAGCCCGCAGGGGCGTTAGCGGGGCAGCGACGTGCCGTTAGCGGCGCCGGGGACCGTGGGGTGCGGTGCACAGGAGAAGCCCAGGAATGCGGGCGCCCTTCTGTCATGCACGGAGCAACAGAAGATCCCCCCACGATCTGCCCCTGGAGTCACGATGCAGGCAACAACCCGTCGACGTCTCACCGCCTCCTGCGCGGCACTCACCCTCAGCGGTGCCGCCCTGTTCTTCGGCACCGGAGGCGCCGCCCAGGCCGCCACGGTCCACTCGGCCACGGTCCACTCGGCCAGCGCGGCCACCTGCTCGCAGGACTACCTCCCGCTCCCCGACCCGAACTGCACTCCGGGCGCGACCAACCCGGACGTCACCCAGGACACCATCGACTCGACCATCTGCGTCTCCGGCTGGACCGCGACCGTGCGTCCGCCCACCTCGTACACCAACCCGCTGAAGATCGAGCAGATCGCTGAGTACGGCTATGCCGACACCAGCCCGTCGAGCTACGAGGAGGACCACTTCATCCCGCTGGAGCTCGGCGGCGCGCCCCGCGACCCCCAGAACCTCTGGCCGGAACCGCACTCCAGCGCGAGCGGCGGCAGCTCCAGCCAGAAGGACTCGGTGGAGAACAAGCTGAAGAGGGCGGTCTGCAACGGCAGCGTGACCCTGGCCGACGCCCAGAACGCCATCGCCACCGACTGGACGACCGCCCTGTCCTCCCTCGGCCTCGGCTGACCCGGCTCCGCCCGTCCCGCGTCGTGTGCCCGGCCCGAACAGCGGGACCGGGCACACGGCCGGGCTCGCGGCCGGGCACACGGCCGGTCACGGCCCATCGCCCGCCCGTTCGCTGCCCTCCGCGAGGAGCGCGTGGATGGCATCGGCCTCCGCCCGGCCGAGCGGAGCGAGGATGTCGAAGGACTGCTGCAAGGACACCGCCGCCTCCCTCGGCCGACCGAGATCCTGCTGGAACTGGCCGATCAGGTGCAGCGCTTGCGCCTCGTAGGCCGGGTTTCCGTACGCACGGGACAGCCTGACGGCCTCTCGGGCGGACGCGATCGCCTCAGCGGTGCGGCCCAGCGCCTGCAGCGCCTCGGCGCGGGTGGCCAGCGAGGCGAGATGGGTGTGTGACGAGGGCTTCGCCGCGGTCAACTTCCGGGCCTGCTCGGCGTAGTCCAGGCCCTCGACGTGCCGGCCGAGCAGGTTGTACGTGTGGCCGAGGTTGTTGAGGGTCTGCGCCTGCGAGGAGACGTCCTCCAGTTCGCGCGCTTCCAGCAGGCCCGCCTCCATGGTCTCCCGCGCCTGCTCCAGGGAGCCCGTGCCCAGATGTCCGATGCCCAGCCGGAAGAGCGCCAGGTAGTGGGTCTCCCGGCTGCCGGACTCCCCCGCCAGCTCCACCGAACGCTCCAGGTAGCGCATCGCCGAGGTGTGCTCCCCGCGCTCGTCGAGGGCCATGCCGACATCGGCGTGCAGTCGGGAGCGTCCGATCAGGTCCCCGTCGAACTCCGCGGCGCTCAGCCCGCTGAGGCTCGCCGCGACCCAGTCGTCGACATGCTCGGTGCCGAAGTACAGCGGCATGGTGTTGCAGGCGAGCCGCCACGCCCGGTCGGCCAGCGGCCCTTCGGCGAAGGCGCTCACCAGTGCCCGCATCGCCGCCGCCTCGGTCCGGAACCAGACGGCGGAGGCCTCCGCACCGGCCGCGACGGTGGGGATCCCGACCGGCAGGGAGCCGCCCGTCGGCCGGTAGAGCAGCTGCCTCTGCGAGATCACGGCCTCGGCTGCGGCGGCGGTCGCGGCGAGGTAGTAGTCGAGCAGCCGAGCGTTCGCCCGGTCCCGCTCGGCGGGGGAGAGACCGCGCTGCGCGAGTTGGACGGTGTAGAGGCGGACCAGGTCGTGGCGACCGAACCGGCCGGGGGTGGTCTCCTGCAGGAGATGGGCGGAGGCGAGGGCTGCCAGCGCCTGCCGAGCCTCGGCCGGCGTCTGCCCGGAGAGGGCAGCGGCCGTCCAGCGATCCGCATCCGGCCCCGGATGCAGTCCGAGAACCCGGAACAGTTCGGCTGCCGGGCCGGGCAGGGCCCGGTACGAGAGGTGCAGCGCCGCCTCGACACCGAGGTCGGCGTCCTCGGTGGTGAGCGAGGCGAGCCTGGCCTGCTCGTCGGAGAGCTCCTCCACCAGGTCCGAGATCGTCCAGCCGGGATGCGTCGCGAGCCTGGCTCCGGCCACCCGCAGGGCGAGCGGCAGTCCGTCGCAGAGGCCGACGAGTTCGCGGGTCGCGTCGGCCTCGGCGGCCACCCGCTCGGCGCCCGCGGACGCGGCCAGCACATCGCACGACTCGTCCGGCGCGAGCGGCTCGACCCGCAGCACCGAGGCTCCCTGGCGGACCAGCAGGCCGGCCAGCAGATTGCGACTGGTCACCACGGCGGCACAGCCGGGCCCGGTCGGGAGAAGCGGCAGCACATCGGCGACGGCGCGTGCGTTGTCGAGAACCACCAGCACGCGCCGGCCGGCGAGCAGGGACCGGTAGAGGGCGACCCGGTCGTCCAGGCCGAACGGGATGTCGGCGTCAACTGCGCCGAGGGCGTGCAGGAACCCGCCGAGCACGGAAGCGGTCGTGACCGGGGGCGCGGCGGAGAAGCCGCGGAGATCGGCGAAGAGCTGTCCGTCGGGGAAGGCGGCGGCACGCCGGTGCGCCCACTGCAGGGCGAGCGCCGTCTTGCCGACGCCGGCCGGCCCCGCGACCAGGGCGAGGCGCGGGGACTTGGACCCGTCAGAGGCGCATACCTGGTCGAGGACGCCCAGTTCGGCGTCCCTTCCGACGAACCAGGCGTCCTCGCAGGGGAGTTGGGCCGGACGCACGTGCCGGGCCGACCGAGCTGCGGGCAGTGCTTCGGGCAGTGCTGCGGGTGATACGTCGGGCGGTGCTTCGAGCAGCAGCCCGGGGAGCGGCTCGGGTGAGGGTGCGGGCGGCCGTTCGAGCGAGGCCGCGGGCTCGGGCGCGGGCTCGGGCGGGACCACCGCGGCTCCGCGGCCCGCCGGTGCCTGTGCCGGAGCCGGCACCTGTGCCGATTCTGCGCGGAGGACCGTCTCGTAGGCGGCCCGCAGTCCGGGACCGGGGTCCAGGCCGAGTTCGCTGCTGAGCAGCTCGCGGGTGCGGTGGAACAGCTCGACGGCGTCGCTCTGGCGGTCCGCCTGGTGCAGCGCCAGGATCAGCAGCTGGATCAGCGGTTCGCGGAACGGGTCGTCCCGCACGGCCTCTTCGAGCGCGGCCACGGCCTCCCGCCCACTGAACAGCGCCAGCTTCCGCGAGGCCCAGTCCTGCAGGGCGGAGAGACGGGACTGGGCGAGCCGGGCGGCGACACCGTCCCGGAGCGAGCTGCTCGGCAGGTCGGCGAGGGGCGGGCCCTGCCACAGGCTCAGGGCCTGGGCCAGCAGTTCCGCAGCCGCATGGTCGTCCTCGACGCCGACCGCCTGGTCGCAGAGGGTACGGAAGGCGTGCAGATCGACCTGTGCGGCGTCACCCAGGAGGACGTAGCCGGGGTCCCGGGTGACCAGCGCGAGACCTGGCTCCGCTCCCGGTCCGCTCAGAAGTCGGCGCAGCGCCGAGACGTGACCCTGGACCACGGTGCGCGCGCGGGGCGGCGGCGCACCGTCCCAGATCAGGTCGAGCAGACGCTCGACCGGGACGACCCGGTTCAACTCCAGCGCGAGTACCGCGAGCACGGCTCTTCGCTTGGGCGCGGCGATCGGCATCGCCGCTCCCGCTGCGTCGTACAACTCCACCGGGCCCAGCAGACGTATGCGCATGAACGCCCCTCGATCACATCCGGCGTTGAAGCGACACGCGGTCCGCGGTCCGGAAGGTGGTTGGCATGCCCAGGTTAACCAGATTCCGGTTAGCTCGGACAGTGCCCCCTGGCACAGCGCCCCCGCCGCAGTGCCCTAACGGCCCGGGGAGTCCGAACAACACACGTGTGAGCGCTAACAGAAGCTGGCACAATCGTTACTGACACTCAGTCAGATAATGCGTCGATCTTCAGCCAGTCGTCACCAGGACTTCGCTCGCCACCACCACCCCTCCCCCTAGGCTCGCCCCCAACCAGTCACCACGACCAAGGAGTTGGCATGCCCATCCCCACAACGCACCGGTGTCTCCTCCCAGCCGCGAACGGCGTGCTCGGCGAGGTGATTCCCCGTGGCTGACGCACGCGCCTTCCGGTTGACCCGCCTGCTGATCGCCGGGGCCACCGCAGCCGCACTGCTGACCGTCGGCCAGGTCCAGGCCGCCCCCGCCGCACGCGCGGCCACGCCGGTCGCCGATCCGGCCGCCCTGGTCAACCCCTTCGTGGGCACCGCCGGCAACAGCGACTTCAGCGCCGGGAACACCTTCCCCGGCGCCGACCTGCCGCACGGGATGCTCCAGTGGAGCCCTGACACCTCGTCACGCCCCAAGGGCGGCGGCTACGGCTACGGCGACTCCACGGTGTCCGGCTTCAGTCTCACCCACGTCTCCGGCGTGGGCTGCGACGCCGCTGGGGACATCCCCTTCATGCCCACCACCGGCGCCGTGGGCTCCTCACCCGGGTCGACCACCGCCTCCTTCTCGCACTCCGGCGAGTCCGCCTCCCCCGGCTCCTACACCGTCGCGCTCGGCAACGGCACCACGACCGCGCTCACCGCCACCACCCACGCGGGGATCGCCCGGTTCGGCTACCCGGCCACGACCTCGGCCGACCTCGTCCTCAAGCTGAGTGACAGTCAGACGCCGGTCGCGGCCTCTCATGTGAGCGTTAACGGAAGCAACGAGGTCACCGGTTCGGTGACCAGCACCGGATTCTGCGAGGCCACCAGCCCGTTCACCCTCTACTTCGCTGTCAGCTTCGACCACCCCGTCACGGCAGCGGGAAGCTACGGCACCCCCTCCTCCGGCCCGACAGGCGAGTACGTCACCTTCGACACCAGCACCGGCAGTACCACCGTCGAGGCACGGGTCGGCATCTCCTACACCTCGGTCGCCGAGGCGCAGGCCAACCGCGACGCCGAGGTCAGCGGCAGAACCTTCGACCAGGTCGAGGCAGCAGCCCGGGCCGCGTGGACGAGCCAGCTGGACCGGATCGCGATCAGCAGTGGAACGACCGCCCAGCAGGCGACCTTCTACACCGCGCTCTACCACGCCTCGCTCTTCCCCAGCGTGGTCAGCGACGCGGACGGCTCCTACCGCGGATACGACGGCGCGGTCCACGCCGTGGCGAGCGGGCACACCGCCCAGTACACGGACTTCTCGAACTGGGACACCTACCGCTCGCAGGCCCAACTCACGGCGCTGCTGGACCCGTTGGCCGCATCCGACATGGCGCAGTCCATCGTGAACGACTACACCCAGGGCGGCACTCTGACCAAGTGGGGCATGGCCACCGGGGAGACCCACATCATGGTGGGCGACCCGGGTGTGCCGGTGCTCGCGGACTACTACGCCTTTGGCGGGAAGGGATTCGACACCGCCACGGCGCTCTCGGCCATGGTCAGCGAGCAGACCACGGACACCGCCGTCACTCCGGGCGTGACGTACCTGGACAGCTTCGGCTACCTGCCCACCAACAGCAGCTACGGCTGCTGCCACGAGTACGCCACCACGTCCACCCAACTCGAGTACGACACCGACGACTTCGCCCTCTCCGCGTTCGCCGGCGCGCTCGGCGACAGCGCCACCGCGACCAGGTTCCGCAACCGGGCACAGGACTGGAGGAACATCTTCAACCCCTCCAGCGGCTACATCCAGCCCCTCCACTCCAACGGGCGCTGGATGGACGGCTTCAACGCCAAACTGATCACCGGCACCGCGAGCAACGACTTCGCTGAGGGCGACGCCTTCACCTACACGCCGATGATCCCCTTCAACATCGCCGGGCTGGCGTCGAAGGAGGGCGGGAACGCGGCCCTGGCGAGCTACCTCGACTCCGTTCTGTCCGGATACCAGGGCCTGGGCAGCGTGATCGGCACCCAGGCCAACCTCGGCAACGAGCCCAGCCTGGAACTCCCGTGGGAGTACGACTGGGTCGGTCAGCCGTACAAGACCCAGAGCACGGTCCGCGCCGTCCAGGACCAGCTGTGGGCCGACTCCCCCGCCGGTCTCCCCGGCAACGACGACCTCGGCGAGATGAGCGCCTGGTACGTGTGGTCGGCACTCGGCCTCTACCCCGAGACACCGGGCACCGCCGACCTGGCCATCGGCAGCCCGCTCTTTCCGCAGGCGGTGGTCAGCCTCGGCAGCACCGGCCGTACGCTCACCCTCGCCGCACCCGCCGCCGCCGACGCGACCCCGTACGTGCAGGGCCTCACCGTCAACGGCAGCAGCTGGTCGCATGCCTACCTGCCTGCGGCGGAGACCACGGCGGGCGCCGTGCTGACCTTCACTCTGGGGAGCTCGGCCGACACCGCCTGGGCATCGGCCGCCGCAGACGCTCCTCCCTCCTACGACGGAACCGCCAACGGCACGGTGCCGGAACCGACCGGAACGATCACCGAGACGGCGACCGGCCGATGCGTCGACGACTCGGGCTCCGGCACCGGCAACGGCACGCGCATCCAGACACACGCCTGCAACGGCACCGCCGCCCAGAGCTGGAAGCTGGTGCCCGACCACACCCTGCAGGTCTTCGGCGACTGCATGGACGTCACCGGCGGGGCCACCACCAGCGGCACCAAGGTGCAGCTGCACACCTGCAACGGCACCGCCGCCCAGCAGTGGCAGACCGGCCCCGTCGGCGAGCTGGTCAATCCGGTGTCGGGCCTGTGCCTCACCGACACCACTGCCGGCGCCGCCACTGACTCCCAACTGGTGATCGCCACCTGCGCGGACAGCGCGGGCCGGCGCTGGACCCTGCCCGGCACGAGCTGACCTCCGCCGCCACCGGCAGCCTGCTCACAACAAGGTCCACGACCTCCCGAACGACCGGAGAAGTCAGGTCCCTTCGTTCAGTCCGCCGAGGAAGTCGAGGACCAAGGGGCTTGCGATGGTCCGGAACTCCTCGAAGTAGGCGTGCCGGGCTCCGGCGATCAGCTGGAGCCTGGCACCAGGGATGCGCTCGGCGAGCAGGGGCGCGTTGGCCGTGGGGTTGAAGATGTCGTCGGTGCCGTGCAGGACCAGGGTTGGCGCGGCGATCCCGGGGAGTGCCTCCCAGGCGTCATGGGTGTTGCTGGCCCGCAGGTGTCGGCGCCGCGCGTACTCCGGCATCCCCGGATCGCCGACGGTGTGATATGGGCCTGGATGGGTCGCCAACCAGGCAGGCGTGTACATCAGTTCCAGCAGCGCTCGGCGTGCCGCGCCGGCCCCGGGCTGCACCAGTGACCTGCGCACGTCATTCCCGCGCTCCACGGCGTGCGGCCCGCCGGGCGACGTGCAGCCGAGGACGAGGGAGCGCACTCGATCGGGGTGCCGCGCGGCGACCCACTGGGCGACGCGTCCGCCCATGGACGTGCCGTACACGTCCGCCCGCTCGATGCCCAGCTCGTCCAGCACCGCGATGACGTCCTCGGCGAACCCCTCGGTGCTGTAGGGCTGGTCAGGTTTGTCGCTCTCGCCGGTTCCCCGGTAGTCCAACGTGACGGTGCGGTACGTCGCGTCGAAGTCGCCGCGTACCGAGTCCCACCAGCGGTGACTGTTGGACTGCCCGGCCAGCAGGACGAGCGGGAACCCGCCGCCCTGGAGCTGGTAGGCGATGCGGACTCCGTCGCTGGCAGTTGCATAAGGCACGGAACATTGTCTCTGTCCGGTGCGCCTCGGCCAAACGGTCCGCCGAACGCCCGACAACGAAGACGGAGTGGGGCTGGTCGGCTCCCTCCCCCGCAGATCGAGCCGGGATTAGCCTGAAGGCCGGAGACCCACCGAAGGAGCTCGGGATGACCGTCCACCGCAAGCTGCTGATCAACGGCGAGGACGTCGCGGCGCTCTCCGGCCGCACCACGGAGGACGTCAACCCGTACACCGGCGAGGTCTACGCCACCGTCGCCGCGGCCGGCGTCGAGGACGTCACCCGCGCCGTGGACGCGGCCGAGGGCGCGTTCGAGGCGTGGGCGGCGACGAGTCCCTTCGCCCGGCGCAGGGTTCTCCTGGCAGCAGCGGACCTGCTCGACTCCAGGGCGAAGGAGGCCGCGGAGGTCATGGCCGGCGAGGCCGGCGGCACCGTCCCCTGGGCCTTCTTCAACGTCGCCCTGGCCGCCAACATCCTGCGCGAGGCCGCCGCCGGGACCACGGCGCCGCGCGGCGAGGTGCTCAGCGCCCAGGAGGACGGTGTGCTGGGCCTCGCGGTACGCAGGCCGGTCGGCGTCGTCGCCGCCTTCGCTCCCTGGAACGCCCCGCTCATCCTCGGGATCCGCGCCGTCGCCGCCCCCATCGCGGTCGGCAACACCGTGGTCGTCAAGGCCAGCGAGGACGCGCCGATCGCCTGCGCGCTCTTCCTGGCCGACCTGCTCCGCGAGGCCGGACTGCCCGGCGGCGTGCTCAACGTCCTCACCAACGCGCGGGAGGACGCCGCCGAGATCGCCGAAGCGCTGATCGCCGACCCTCGCGTACGGGCCGTCAACTTCACCGGCTCCACTGGCATCGGCCGGATCATCGGCATCCACGCCGCCCGGCACATCAAGCCGGCCGTACTCGAACTCGGCGGCAAGAACGCGATCATCGTCCTCGACGACGCCGACGTGGACTACGCGGTCGACGCCGCCGTCTTCGGCGTGTTCATGAACGCCGGTCAGATCTGTATGTCCGGCGACCGGATCCTGGTCCACCAGAGCATCGCCGAAGAGTTCACCGCGAAGTTCACCGCCAAGGTGGCCGCCCTGCCGGCGGGCGACCCGAGCGACCCGAGCACCGTCATCGGCCCGCTGGTCAGCGTCGGCGCGGCCCGCCGCGTCGCCGACCTGGTGACCGACGCGGTCGCCAAGGGCGCCACCATCCTGACCGGCGGCGGCGAGCCGCAGGGCGCGGTCCACCCCGCGACCGTCCTCGGCGGCGTCACCAAGGACGCCGACATCCACCACGGCGAGGCCTTCGGCCCCGTCTGCGTCATCGCAACCTTCGCCGACGACGACGAGGCCGTCGCCCTGGCGAACGACACCGACCATGGCCTGACCTGCGGGATCCTCACCGAGAACGGCACCCATGGCCTGGCCGTGGCCGATCGCATCCACACCGGCATCGTGCACGTCAACGACCAGTCGGTGGCCGACGAGCCGCAGGCCCCCTTCGGCGGGACCAAGTCCAGCGGCTACGGCCGCTTCGGCGGCCGCTGGGGCCTCGAAGCCTTCACCACCACCCGCTGGGTCACCCTCGCCACCAAGCACGCCCACTACCCGTTCTGATCCAGTCAGGGGCAGTGTCCGGGCCTCGCGTAGGAGGTCACCACCAGCCCGCGGACCTCGGTGCGAGCACACTCCTGGAAGTCGGCGGCGAGGGTGGACTGCTTCACGGCGTCCTGCGGGCTGGCGTTCGGCACGCGGCTCCCGGGGCTCCGGACGGTGATGATCCTGGTGGTCAGCAGCATCGCGGCGCGGACGGCCTGCGAGGACTTCTCGTTCCCGCCGATGGTGCCGGAGTCCGCTACGTTCCCGGACAGTGCGAGGTCCGTCAGTCCGGCGAAGTCGCGAGGATAGGACAGTTCGGACTGCCTCCGCTCGAACGGTAGGAACAGCACTCCCGCGCCGGGGGTCGCGTAGCCGTGCACGGCACGGGCCGCCGCAGCGAAATCGTCCGGCCAGGCCTGCGGGGTGCGCCACTTCAGTTCGACCGGCAGCAGGAGCAGCAGCGCCGCAGGGACAGCCAGCAGCACCCGCCACCCCAGGCGCGGGCTGCTGCGGCCGAGCCGGTCGAGCGCGGCGCCGATCAGCAGAACCAGCCCGGCGTACTCGAAGAGGACGTAGCGGTCGACGTACACCGGGCGGACCACGGTGACCAGGAACAGCACGGTCTGCGGGAGCAGCAGCAGCGGCAGGGCGAAGGCCCGCAGGGTCATCTCCCCGCCGCTGCGCTCGGTGCGGTCGATGCGATCGATGCGGTCGATGCGGTCGATGCGGTCGATGCGGTCGCCACCCGGAGCCGACCGCGGCACCGGCGCGAGAATCGCGCAGAGCACGCCGACCACGCTGATGCCCACGGCGAAGAGAACCGTGGGCGCGCGGGGCGGCAGTATCCAGGATATCTGTCCGGACTGGCTGGAACTCAGCTGGGCCAGCGGCACGAGGCCGAGCGCCACGACCGCGACCGCGCAGAGCCAACCCAACGGGAGGCCGCGCCGCCGCCGTACCAGCAGCAGGCTGACGCCCTGCGCGGCCACCGCGAGCACCACGTACTCGTGCAACAGGCAGGTCGTCAGGGTGACCGCGGCGTAGGCGGCCCAGCGCGCGACGCCCGGCCGGTCCAGGGCGCGCAGCAGGAGCAGCGCCGAGGCGACGACCCCGGCGCAGACGATCCCGTACGAACGGCCGTCCTGTGCGTACAGCTGGATCGCGGGGAACACCGGGAAGGCGAGGCCCGCGGCCAGCCCGGCGCGTGGTGTGGCAAGGCGACGGCCGAGCAGGGCCACGCCTGCCGCCGCCGCTGCCACCCCGAGGACCGAGGGCAGCCTGAGGGTGATCAGTCCGCCGCCGAACAGCATGAACAGAGCGTGCAGCCCCAGGTAGTAGAGCGTGTGGACGGCGTCCACATGGTGGACCAGCTGCCAGATCTGGGCGGTGCTGCGGTGGGCCACCTGGTAGCTGACGGCCTCGTCCAGCCACAGGCTGTCGCCGCGCCGGATGCCCCACAGGCCCAGCGCGAGCGCCAGGGCGGCCGGGGGCACCGCGACGGCTGCCCCCGACGCGACGCGGGAGCGCGTCCCGACGGCCGTGGGTACCAGCACGTCGCTGCTCAAGCCTGTGGAGGTCATGTGTGATCCCCCTGTGCGGGGTCCGGCTGCAGCGGTGCGCGGCCGGCGGCTACGAGGGAATCGGTCATGGTGGACATCATGCACAACCAGCCAGTCGCGCCCTCACCCGCGGGTCCCGCCTGGAGGGCAGGTCGTGTGCGGAGCAGTGCAGGGCAGCGGCAGCGGGCTCGCAGATGATCTCGACCGCTGCTCAGGCGTCCGAGCCGATGGGCAGTCCTGCGTAGTTCTCGGCGAGCTCGGCGGCGGCGTGCCCGGACGACGCGATGCGTTCCAGCTGGGAGAGCTGCAGCCGGGTCTCGAACGGGCTCTGGCCGGGGTCGGTGTGCAGGGTCGAGGTCATGAAGTACGAGAAGTGCTCGGCACGCCAGACCCGGCGCAAGCAGGTGGCGGAGTAGGCGTCCAGCAGCTCCGCGGACCCGCTGTCCTTGAGCTGCGCGAACGCGCGGGCCAGGACGACGACGTCGGCGGCGGCCAGGTTCAGGCCCTTGGCCCCGGTGGGCGGGACGATATGGGCCGCGTCGCCGGCCAGGAACACCCGGCCGTAGCGCATCGGCTCGGTGACGTGGCTGCGCAGCGGCAGGACGGACTTGGCCGTGATCGGGCCGCGCCGCAGAGTCCAGGGCGTGCCGAGGGCGAAGCGGGCGTCGAGTTCGTCCCAGATCCGCTCGTCGGGCCAGTCGGCGGGGTCGGTCCCGATGGGAACCTGCAGATAGAGCCGGCTGACGGAGGGTGAGCGCAGGCTGCCCAGGGCGAAGCCGCGCGGCGAGTGGGCGTAGATCAGCTCGTCGTAGGACGGCGCGACGTCAGCGAGGACGCCCAGCCACGAGTAGGGGTAGGAGCGCTCGTAGCTGCGCCGCACGCCTTCCGGGAGCGCGTCCTTGGCAACGCCGTGAAACCCGTCGCAGCCCACCACGTATTCGCAGGTCAGGGTCTGCTCGCGGCCCTGGTGGGTGTAGTGGACCCGGGGGCGATCGGTGTCCGCGCCCTCGACCGCGTGCGCCTGGGCCTCGAACAGCAGCGGGCCGCCCTCGCCGAGTTGCAGGGCTATCAGGTCCTTGACCACCTCGGTCTGCGCGTACACCATCACGCTGCGCCCGCCGGTCAGGGCCGGGAAGTCGATGCGGTGCGCGCGACCGTCGAAGCGCAGCTCGATGCCGTGGTGGACCAGCCCCTCGCGATCCAGCCGCTCGCCCGCGCCGGCCGCGCGCAGCGCATCCACGGTGGCCTGCTCCAGGATGCCGGCGCGCTGGCGCTGCTCGACGTAGGTGCGGTCCCGGCTCTCCAGCACGACGCTGTCGATCCCGGCCCGGTGCAGCAGGCGGGCGAGCAGCAGGCCGGAGGGCCCGCCGCCGATGATGCCGACCGTGGTGTGGCGCATCAGTTGTCATCCTCACGAAGGGTGCGGTCGGCGATCGCGAAGGCGGCGTTGGCCGCCGGGACGCCGCAGTAGACAGCACTCTGGAGCAGCACTTCCTGGATCTCGTCGCTGGTCAGGCCATTGCGTAGGGCGGCCCGCAGATGCATGGCCAACTCCTGGTGGTGGCCTCCGGCCACCAGCGCGGTGAGGGTGATGCAGCTGCGCGTGCGGCGGTCCAGGCCCGGACGGGTCCAGATCTCACCCCAGGCGTAGCGGGTGATGAAGTCCTGGAAGGGGGCAGTGAAGTCGGTGGTCCGGGCCTGGGCCCGGTCCACGTGGGCGTCGCCCAGGACAGCGCGGCGCACGGTCATCCCGGCCGCGTGGCGCGAGCCCTCGTCGCCACGCGACGCGGTCAGCTGCTCCAGCAGCGCGGCCAGGACCGGCCCGGGCTTCTCGACGCCCGCCAGGTGGGCGGCCCCGGCGACCTCGGTGAGGCTCGCGCCGGGGATGCCGTCGGCCAGCTCGCGGGCGTGCGCGGGCGGGGTGGCGGGGTCGTCGCGTCCGGCGACGACGAGGGTGGGGGCGGCGACGCGGTGCAGCTCGGACCGCAGGTCGTAGGCGGCGAGGGCGTCGCAGCAGGCCGCGTAGCCGGCTGGATCGGCGGCGCGCAGGTCCTCGACGAGCCCGGCCCCAGCAGCCGCACCCGCACCAGCACCGAAGCCGGGCGTGAACCAGCGGGCCGGGGCTGTGGCGGTGAGCGGCTCGGTGCCCTCCTTCCGCACCAGAGCCGCGCGTTCGCGCCACGGTTCCGGCTCGCCGAAGTGCGCCGAGGAGCAGACCAGCGCCAGGGAGCTCACCCGTCGGGGATGGTGGATCGCGAGCCACAGGCCCACGGCGCCCCCGAGCGAAATGCCCGCATAGGCGAAACGCTCGATGCGCAGGGAGTCTGCGAGGCCGAGCACCAGGCGGCCCAGATCGGCGACGGTCGTGCCGCCCTCGGACCGCGCCGCGGGCAGCAGGTCGGCGGGCGAGCCGCCGTGACCGGGCAGGTCCCAACGCACCACCCGGTGCCGCCTGGCCAGCGCCGCGACCTGGGGCTCCCAGACGGCGAGAGAGGTCCCGAGCGAGGGTCCGAGCAGCAGCGGCGGGCCGTCCTGAGCGCCGTCGGCCCGGTGGTGCAGTACGGGGCTGGTCACGGCGCCTCCCTGAGAGCACGGTCCACCAGGGCTCCGGACGAGCCCAGATACCTTGCGGGATCGGTCAGTTCGCGCATCCGGTGCTCGGTCAGCAGGCCCGCCAACTCGGGCTGGGCCGCGAGGGCCTGGTCCAGGCCGCGACCCTGCTCCAGAGCGCGGACCGAGGCGCGGGACAGCGCCTTCTTGGCCTGGCCGCGACCGATCAGGGCGCCGAAGGCCGCGGCGAGGTGCTCGGTGACGATCAGACCATCGGTCTGGTCGAGGTTCGTCCGCATGCGGTGCGGGTGGACGCGCAGTCCCTCGGTGAGCTCGGCCGCGTCCCGGGCGGCCCCGCCGACCAGCCGCAGTGCCTCGCGCAACGGCTGCCACTCGGCGTGCCACGCACCGGCCGGGCGCTCGTCCTCGGCGACCAGCGAGCCGAACAGAACGCAGGCCAGGGCCGGGACCTGACGGGCCGTCGCCGCGATCAGCGTCGCGCGCACGGGGTTGGCCTTGTGCGGCATGGCCGAGGAGCCTCCGCCGCTGCCCTCCCCCAGTTCTCCGATCTCGGTGCGGGACAGGGTGAGGACGTCCGCCGCGATCTTGCCGAGCGCGCCGGAGCTGAAGGCCAGCGCCGCGCCGAGGTCGGCCACCGGGGTGCGCAGCGCGTGCCAGGGCAGGGCGGGCTCGGCGAGGCCGGTCTGCCGGGCGTAGGCGGCGAGCAGTCGCAGGCCCAGCTCCGGATCCGGGGCGGCGCCGTCCGCCTCGGCGTAGGCGTGGAACGCCGCGAGGGTTCCGGCCGCGCCGCCGAGTTGGGCCGGCAGTGCGGCGCGGGTCGCGGCGAGTCGGGCGCGGGCGTCCAGGACCAGGCTGCGCCAACCGGCCGCCTTGAGACCGAAGGTGGTCGGTACCGCGTGCTGGGTGAGGGTGCGTCCGGGCATCACCGTGTCGCGGTGCTCGGTCGCGAGCCGGGCCAGGGCCGTCGCGGTGCGGTCCAGGTCGGCAAGGGTCAGGTCCAGGGCTGTGGCGGCGACCAGCATCAGGGCGGTGTCCATGATGTCCTGGCTGGTGGCGCCCCGATGGACGTAGGCGGCCGCATCCGGGTCCGCCGCGGCCACGGCCGCGGTCAGATCGGCGACCAGCGGGATGACCGGGTTGCCGCCGGAGCGGGCCCGCCGGGCCAGGCTGCGCAGGTCGAAGCCACCGAGATCGTGACGGGTGGCCGCGGCGGTGACGGCGTCGGCGGCGGAGCCGGGCGCCAGGCCGAGTTCGACCTGGGCGCGGACCAGCGCGGCCTCCGCCGTCAGCATCGCCTGCAGCACGGCGGCATCCCCGGTCACCGCGGCCACGGCCGAGCCCGCCGCAGCCGGCGACAGCAGGCCGACGTCGTCGGGGAGCTGGGGGGGTTCCTGGGGGGTTTCAGTCGAAGGCAAGGAACGTCGTCTCCTTCTCCCCCTGCAGGTGGATGTCGAAGCGGTACATGTTCTCGTCCTCGCGCACGGACTCCAGCGACGCTCGCCGTTGCGCGACCAGCGCTGCGAGCAGCGGGTCGGTGGCGTGGAGCGGATGGTCGGTCAGATAGGCGCGGGTGTAGAGGTGGTGCAGCAGCCCTCGGGCGAAGACGCACACCGCCAGGTACGGGGCCCCACCCGGCGGGAGGGTGCGCAGGGTGTAGTGGCCGTCGTGGTCGGTGGCCACCCGCCCGAAGCCGGTGAAGTCGATCCCGTTGCGCCCCAGGAAGCCGCCGGTGACCTGGTCCCGGCGCATCGAGCCGGGCCGGCCGGCGCGTGAGCCGTCGGGAGCGGGCTGCCAGACCTCCAGCAGCGCGTCGGGGACCGGTTGGCCCGCGCCGTCGTGGACGGTTCCGTGCACGGTGATGGCACCGGGAGCGGCGGCCGTGGCCAGGTTGCCGCCATCGGGGAAGGGCAGGGCGTAGCCGTAGAACGGTCCGACGGTCTGCGACGGCGTGGGGAGCGTCATCGGCCCTCCTCGATCCAGGTGGCGGAGGGGCCGTCGAGGACGATGTCCCAGCGGTAGCCGAGCGACCACTCCGGCGTGGACAGGTCGTGGTCGTAAATCGCGACGAGACGCCGGCGGGCGTCCTCGTCGGTGACGGACTGCAGGATGGGGTCGTAGCGGAAGAGCGGGTCTCCAGGGAAGTACATCTGGGTGACCAGGCGCTGGGTGAACGCGGCGCCGAAGAGCGAGAAGTGGATGTGGGCGGGGCGCCAGGCGTTCTCGTGGTTGCGCCAGGGGTAGGCGCCGGGCTTGACGGTGGTGAAGGAGTACTCACCCCGGTCGTTCGTCAGGCAGCGGCCGACTCCGCTGAAGTTGGGGTCCAACGGGGCCGGGTGCTGGTCGCGCCGGTGGGCGTACCGGCCGGAGGCGTTGGCCTGCCAGATCTCCACCAGCTGGCTGGTCACCGGCCGTCCGGAGCGGTCCAGGACGCGACCGGTGACGGTGATCCGCTCGCCCAGCGGTTCGCCGGTGTGCTGGCGGGTCAGGTCGGCGTCCAGGTCGGTGATATCGGTGACGCCGAAGACGGGACCGGACAGCTCGATCGCGTCCGGGTCCCGCACCGCGATCGGGGGCTGCCGGGGGTGGCGCAGCACGCTGCTGCGGTAGGGCGCGTACCCCCGGGAGGGGTGATGGAGGGCCGGGCCTCCGTCGGCGAGCTCCTTCGCGTACGCCTGGCTCTCGGTCGCGATCTCCCGGTCGATGTCCCGCTGAGTGGGTGTCATGGCCGGCCTGCCGTCACACGGCCTGCCTTCACACGGCCTGACTTCACACGGCCTGACTTCACTCGGCCTGCCTCAACGGGCGCCGCCGTCCGCGCGACGATCTCGTCCGCGCTGACGCCGGGGGCGGTCTCCACCAGGACCAGACCGCCGGGGGTGATGTCGAGGACGCCGAGGTCGGTGATGATCCGGTGCACGCAGGCGCGGCCGGTCAGCGGCAGCGAGCACTCCTGCACGATCTTCGGCGAGCCGTCCTTGGCCGTGTGTTCCATCAGCACGATGACCCTGCGGGCGCCGTGGACCAGGTCCATGGCTCCGCCCATGCCCTTGACCATCCGGCCCGGGATCATCCAGTTGGCCAGGTCGCCGCCGGCCGACACCTGCATCGCGCCGAGGATCGCGGCGTCGATGTGGCCGCCGCGGATCATGCCGAACGACAGCGCGGAGTCGAAGAACGAAGCTCCGGGCAGGACCGTCACCGTCTCCTTGCCCGCGTTGATCAGATCGGGGTCCACCTCGTCGTCGGTCGGGTACGGGCCGACGCCCAGGATGCCGTTCTCGGACTGCAGCACCACGTCCACACCCTCGGGCAGGAAGCTGGGCACCAGCGTCGGCAGCCCGATCCCCAGGTTGACGTAGCTGCCGTCCTGCAGCTCGGTCGCGGCGCGAGCCGCCATCTCGTCCCTGCTCCAGGCCATCAGCCGCTCACCGTCTCTCGTGCCGGAGGCGCGGAGATCGTGCGCCGTTCGATGCCCTTGTCCGCGATCTGTTCCGGCGTCAGTCGCACCACCCGCTGCACAAAGACACCCGGCAGATGGATCTCGTCCGGCCCCAGCACGCCCGGCTCCACCAGTTCCTCGACCTCGGCGACGGTGACGCGTCCGGCCATGGCGGCGAGCGGATTGAAGTTGCGCGCGGACTGGCGAAAGACCAGGTTTCCGTGCCGATCGCCCCTCGCCGCGCGTACCAGCGCGAAGTCCGTGGTGATGCCGCGCTCCAGGACGTACTGCAGGCCGTCGAACTCGCGGATCTCCTTCGGCGGTGACGCCACCGCCACACTCCCGTCGGCCGCGTAGCGCCACGGCAGGCCGCCCTCGGCGACCTGGGTACCGACACCCGCCGGGGTGAAGAACCCGGGGATGCCGCAGCCCCCTGCCCGCAGCCGCTCCGCGAGCGTGCCCTGCGGGATCAACTCCACCTCCAGCTCCCCGCCCAGGTACTGGCGCGCGAACTCCTTGTTCTCGCCCACGTAGCTGCCGGTCACCCGCGCGATCCGGCCCGCGGCCAGCAGCAGGCCCAGCCCCGCCCCGTCCACCCCGCAGTTGTTCGACACCACCGCGAGATCGCCGGCGCCCTGCCCGAAAAGAGCCTGGATCAGCACGTTCGGCACGCCGCTGAGGCCGAACCCTCCGACGGCCAACGACGACCCGTCAGCAATGTCGGCAACCGCCTCAGCAGCGGTCGCCTTGACCTTGTCCATAGAAATCCTTACGGCCTGGACCATGCAGGATGTTCGCCTGGTGAACTACAGTTCATGATTGACTCGCTTCTGAGTCTGCGCCCGCTGCTCGCGCCTGTCAACGGTCGGCCGAGGGAACTGACTACGGTTGCCCGAGGTCGACGCCAATGGAGAACCGATGCCGCCCATGACCAGCACCGACATCGCCGCGCCCGCTGAAGCCGTGGGCCCGCTGATGCGCGGGATCGCCGTCCTGCGCCGGCTGACCGACGCCGGCGGCCGGCAGAGCCTGGGCGACCTGGCCCGGACCACCGCGCTCGCGCGCTCCACCGTGGACCGGGTGGTCCGCACCCTGGAGCGGATGGGCTACCTGCGCCTGGAGGGCCGCGACGCGATCCTCGCCCCCGGCCTGATGGAGCTCGGCAACGCCTACCTGGCCGCCGTACGCCTCCCCGACCTGCTCGGCCCGCACGCCGACCGGCTCGCCGACCGCCTCGACGAGTCGGTGTCCATCGCCGTCCCGGATCTCGACGGCGTGCGCTTCGTGCACCAGGCCACGCGCAGACGCGCCCTGTCCCTCACCTTCCGCATCGGCGACCTGCTCCCGGCCGAGCGCACCGCTCCAGGCCCGCTGTTCGCCGTCGACTGGACCGCGGACGACTGGACCCGCTGGCACGAGCGGCGCGCCGCCGACCCGGAGGACCTCCGCTTCCCCGCCGTCCCGCCCGGGCGCACGGGCACTCGCGAGACCTTCCGGGACCGCACCGCCGACGTCCGGGAACGCGGTTGGTCTCTGGACGACCAGCTGATCGAACCCGGACTGGTCGCCCTCGCGCTACCTGTAGTCGATCTGACCGGACGTCAGGTCTGCGCGGTGAGCGCGGTCAGCCACACCAGTCGGCACAGCGCCGCCGCACTGCGCGACGCCGTGCTGCCGCACCTGCGGAAAACCGTGGCGGCGATGGAACAGGAGCTCCGCCAGGCGCCACTCGCGCCACCCGCGTCCGCGCCACCCACGTCCTCGCACGGGCTCGCTAGTTGGACGGCGGCGTCCAAGCAGGAGCTGGGTCCCGAGTTCGTCGAATCCCTCGCCCGGGGCCTGACCGTGCTCGCCGCGTTCGGCGCCGACCGGCCCGAACTTCCGCTCACCGCCGTCGCCCTGGCCACCGGACTGCCCCGGGCCACCGCGCGCCGCGCCCTGATCACGCTGGAACACCTGGGCTACGTCACCATGCACGGGAAGGACTTCCGGCCGACCCCGCGGGTCCTGGCCCTCGGCTTCGCCCCGCTCTCCCGGCTGACCCTGCCCCAGATCGCGCAACCGCACCTCGCCGCCCTGGTCGGCCAGGTGCACGAGTCGGCCTCGCTGGCCGTCCTGGACGGCGACGACATCCAGTACACCGCCCGCGTCGCCACCGCCCGGATCATGAGCGTCAACATCACCCTCGGCACCCGGCTGCCCGCCTACGCGACGTCCATGGGCCGGGTACTCCTCGCCGGGCTGCCCGCGGACGAGCAGGCCGCGCGGCTGGCGGCCACCGCGCCGCACCCCCTGACCGGGAGCACGGTCACCTCCCCCACCGAGCTGGCCGCCCTGGTACGGCAGGCAGGACGCGACAGCTACGCCCTGGTCGACCAGGAACTGGAGGAGGGCCTGCGCTCGATCGCGGTCCCCGTCCACGACCGCGGCGGACGGGTGGTGGCAGCGGCGAACATCGCGATGCACGCCGGGCGCCGCACGGCCGCGCAGTGCCGCACCGAACTCCTTCCGGCGCTGCGGGAGACGGCCGCCCGGATCGAGGCCGACCTCGACACCGCGGGGCGCTACACCCGCGTCGCCCTCTACTGACCGCGTCCCCATGGGCCGCAGGCGAAATGGCCCGCGAAGATCGGCCGGACCGGCCCTGGGCCTCGGATAGGGTGCAGATCCAGGCCGAGCCCACCGAGGAGACGTGCATGTTCCAGACCGGCCGCGTGATCCTGGCGACGTCGACCGTCGGGCTCGACAAGGACGTCGACCTCCCGCTGATGGTCGACGCCCTGCGCGCCCGGGGCGTGGACGCGGCCGCAGTGCGCTGGGACGCCGCCGACTACGACTGGTCGGCCTGCGAGCGCGTGATCATCAGGTCCACCTGGGACTACGCCGACCGGCTGGACGAGTACCTCTCCTGGGTCGACCGGGTCAGCGCCGTGACCCGCCTGCACAACCCGGCCGAGGTCGTCCGCTGGAGCAGCGACAAGCGGTACCTCCAGGACCTCGCCGACCAGGGCGTCCCGACCGCCCCGACCACCTTCATCGCCCCTGGCGATGACGTGGCGCTACCCGCGAACGGGCAGTTCGTGGTGAAGCCCACGGTGTCCGCCGGTGCGCGCGGCGCCGCCCGGTACACCGGCGACCAGGTCGCCCTGGCCGCGCGCCACGTGCGTTCGCTGAACGCCGCCGGTGCGACCGCGATGGTGCAGCCCTACCTGTCCCGGATCGCCGAGGGTGAACGGGCGCTGGTCTTCCTCGGCGGTTCCTTCAGCCATGCGACGCGCAAGGGACCCGTGCTGACCGACATAGGCGTGGTCGACAACGCCAGGGTCGCGCACCCGGACCTGGTGGGACATCAGCCGTCCGCAGCAGAGATCGAACTCGCCACAGCGGCCCTCCGGGTGGCGCCCAGCCGGGACGAGGTCCGTGTCGCACGCGTCGACGTCGCCCTCGCGGACGACGGATCGCCGGTCGTAATGGAGCTGGAGCTGATCGAGCCCAACCTCTTCCTCACGCACAATCCCGCCGGACTGCGGAGCTTCGCCGACATGGTCCAGGGACTCTGACGTCCTCCCACCTGACGCAGCCGAGCCGCTGCCTGACCGGACGGACCGCAGCGGCCCGGGCACCTGCTCGGTTCAGCTGCGGGTGAACCGGAGGGCGAGCGTGACGGTGGTGAGGCCCTTGAGCATCCCGGCGCGGTTCCAGTTCATCCCGAACTCGCCACGGTCCACTGTCACCTCACCGGTGAGGGTGACGTCGGTCGGGCTGGCGGCGCTGACGTCGGCAGTGAACTCCAGCGGCCGGGCGATACCGAGCACCGTGAGCTGACCGGAGACCTTGGCGGTGCCCGCGCTGTCGGGGACGACGCTGCCGGCGGTGAAGGTGAACGCCGGGTGCTTGTCGACGTCGAAGAAGTCCGCAGAGCGCAGGTGGGTGTCGAGCTTTGCCTGCTTGGTGCTGATCGACGCGGCGTCGATGGTCAGCGTGCCGCGCGCCGAGACGTCCGGCAGGATCTCGCCCTCGCCCTCGACGCCGGTGAAGCTGCCGTTGATGGTGGCCAGGCCCCACATCGACTTGTGCCGGATGCCGACGGAGGACTGCGCCGCGTCCAGGGTCCACGCCCCGACGCTGAGGTCCGCGAGCCTGGTAGCGGACTGGGTGGAGTTGGTGGTGTGGCTCGCCATGGAGATCACGCCTTTCGTGCTGAGCATCCAGCAGGGATAAGTTTTCGTAGGCTCCTATTAGTAACACACTCACTTACTTTTTCGCAGCTACGGAGGCGATACCGGTACGATGTGCCCATGACGACGGAACCGGGACTGCGGGGGCCCGATGAGGACGGAGCGTTCTGTACGGAGGCGGGCAGCGCGGTGGAGCGCGTCTTCAAGCTGCTGGGCAAGCGCTGGACCGGCCTGATCGTGGCCTCGCTGATGGGCGGCCCGGTCCACTTCGCCGAGTTCCGCCGCGCGGTCCCGGGCATCAGCGAGCGAGTGCTCTCGGACCGCCTCACCGAGCTGGTCGCCGCGGGCCTGGTGCTCCGCGAGGTCGACAGCGGACCGCCCCTGCGGGTCAGCTACCGCCTGACCGAGGTCGGAGCCGGACTGCGGCCGGCACTCGTCGAACTGGGCCGCTGGGCCGAGGAGTCCCTGCCGAGAGCCGACACGGCCGGCTGCCCCACCCAGTCGGCAGGCCGCAACGGCGTTTCATCGGACGACTGAGCCGACCAGAAGCCTTCGGCCCGCGGACCGGGAAATACCCGCCGAACCTCCGAGGCGCTGGACGGCAGCGCCGCCGCGGATCCCCCGCAGATCACCCTTGCCAAGGTCGGCGGAGATCCGTAGAGTCCACCCAGCGCCAGCAGACATCCGATGTTTCTGCCATTGCCTGATTCTGCTCGCCGGATCTCCGTACGCATCCCCCTCGCAAGGAGCCGTCCCCGTGACACCGCTACACGCCGCCGTCGGCGTCGGCATGCAAGGGTTGCGTCTGCGCCCCTCCGGATCGCACGACGGGACGCCGCCAAGGGACCGCAGCAAGGGATCGCAGCAAGGGAGAACACGATGAGGACCAGCACGCTCGGGCACTCCCCGGTGCGCGTCACCGAGTTGGCCTTCGGTGCGGCTCCGCTGGGCAATCTCTTCAGCGCGGTCAGCGATGACGAGGCGTCGGCTGCGCTGGAAGCGGCCTGGGACGTAGGCATCCGCTACGTCGACACCGCACCGCACTACGGGCTGGGCCTGTCGGAACGCCGCGTCGGCGCCGCGCTGCGCGATCGGCCGCGCGACTCCTACACCGTGTCCAGCAAGGTCGGGCGGCTGCTCGAACCCGCCCCTGGCGGCACCGGCGACGACCTGGCCAACGGCTTCGCCGTGCCCGCCACGCAGCGCCGGGTCTGGGACTTCAGCGCCGACGGGATGCGGCGCAGCATCGACGACAGCCTGAAGCGGCTGGGCCTCGACCGGATCGACGTCGTCTATCTGCACGACCCGGACGAGCACGCCGCCCAGGCACTGGACGAGGCCTACCCGGCACTGGAGCGGCTGCGCGGCGAGGGCGTCGTCGGCGCGATCGGCGCGGGGATGAACCAGTCGGCGCTGCTGACCCGCTTCGTGCGGGACACCGACGTGGACGTGGTGCTGCTGGCCGGCCGCTACACCCTGCTCGACCAGGACGGCCTGGCGGAACTGCTGCCCGAGGCGCAGCGGCGCGGCACCGGCGTGGTGGTGGGCGGCGCGTTCAACTCCGGTCTGCTCGCCGATCCCAGGCCGGGGGCGACCTTCGACTACGCACAGGCACCGGACGACCTGCTGCAGCGCGCGCTGCGGATGAAGGCGGTGTGCGAGCGCCACGGGGTGCCGCTGCGCGCCGCGGCGCTGCGCTTTCCGTTCGGGCATCCAGCCGTCAGCGGCGTAGTCGTGGGGATGCGCTCCGCCGACGAGGTCCGCGACGCCGCTGCCATGATCGGTAGCATGATTCCTGACGGGTTGTGGGACGACCTGCGCGGCGAGGGCCTGCTGCCCGAGTCCGTCCCGGTTCCGAAGGCGGAGTCGCCATGCGCGTAGCGCTGTTCATCACCTGTTTCAACGACACCCTGTATCCGGAGACCGGCAAGGCGGTGGTGCGGCTGCTGGAGCGGCTGGGCCACACCGTCGAGTTCCCGCTGGACCAGACCTGCTGCGGGCAGATGCACTTCAACACCGGCTACCGGCCCGAGGCGGTCCCGCTGGCGCGCCGCTTCGCCGACGTCTTCGCCGGATACGACGCGGTGGTCAGCCCCTCGGCGTCGTGCACCGGCATGGTCCGCGACAACCACGCCCTGCTGACCGGCGTCCAGCCCCCGCGCGTGCACGAGCTCTCGGAGTTCCTGGTCGACGTGCTGGGCGTGACGGATGTCGGCGCGTACTTCCCGCATCGCGTCACCTACCACCCCACCTGCCACTCGCTGCGGATGCTGAGGGTGGGCGACAAACCGCTGCAGCTGCTGCGCGCGGTGCGGGGCATCGATCTGGTCGAGCTGCCGGCGGCGGACTCGTGCTGCGGCTTCGGCGGCACCTTCGCGATCAAGAACGCCGACACCTCCACCGCGATGCTCACCGACAAGATGCGCTGCGTTCTGGACACCGGCGCCGAGGTGCTCAGCGCCGGTGACAATTCCTGCCTGATGCACATCGGCGGCGGGCTCTCCCGGCTGCGCACCGGCGTGCGCACCGTGCACCTGGCCGAGATCCTCGCGTCCACCGAGGGAGACCCCCGATGACGGCACCTCAGAATCCGGGCGTTGCGAACGTGGTGTGGCTCGGCGCTCCCGCCTTCCCCCAGGCCGCGCGGGCGGCCCTGGCCGACACCCAGCTGCGCCGCAACCTGCACCACGCCACGGCCACCATCCGCGACAAGCGGCTGGCCGTCACCGCCGAGCTCGACGACTGGGAGCAGCTGCGCGAGGCTGGTGCGGCGCTCAAGCGCCGAACCCTGCGGCACCTGGACCGCTACCTGCTCGCGCTTGAGGAGTCGGTGACCAAGGCCGGCGGCACGGTCCACTGGGCCGCCGACGCCGAGCAGGCCAACCGCATCGTCACCGAACTCGTGCAGGCCACCGGCGAGCGTGAGGTGGTCAAGGTCAAGTCGATGGCGACCCAGGAGATCGGCCTCAACGAGGCCCTCGCCGAGGCCGGGATCGCCGCGTACGAGACCGACCTGGCCGAGCTCATCGTCCAACTCGGCGATGACCGGCCGTCGCACATCCTGGTCCCGGCCATCCACCGCAACCGTTCCGAGATCCGCGAGATCTTCGCACGCGAGATGGGCCACTGGGGCAAGGCCGCGCCTGACCCCCTGTCCGACGACCCGCGGGCACTGGCCGAGGCCGCGCGGCTGCATCTGCGGGAGAAGTTCCTGCGCGCCAAGGTCGCCGTCTCGGGTGCAAACTTCGCCATCGCGGAGACCGGCACGGTCGGGGTGGTGGAGTCCGAGGGCAACGGCCGGATGTGCCTGACGCTGCCGCAGACCCTGATCACCGTGATGGGCATCGAGAAGGTCCTACCGCAATGGTCGGACCTGGAGGTGTTCCTCCAGCTGCTGCCGCGCTCCTCCACCGGCGAGCGAATGAACCCCTACACCTCCACCTGGCAGGGCGTCACCCCCGGCGACGGCCCCCGGGACTTCCACCTGGTCCTGCTCGACAACGGCCGCACCGCCACCCTGGCCGACACCGTCGGCCGCCAGGCCCTGGCCTGCATCCGCTGCTCGGCCTGCCTCAACGTCTGCCCCGTGTACGAGCGCACCGGCGGCCACGCCTACGGCTCGGTCTACCCCGGACCCATCGGCGCCGTGCTCACCCCGCAGCTCGTCGGCGTCGGCGGTGACACCAAGAGCGCCGCCGCCTCGCTGCCGTTCGCCTCCACCCTGTGCGGGGCCTGTTACGACGCCTGCCCCGTGAAGATCAACATTCCCGAGGTGCTGGCCCATCTGCGCGCCGAGGTGGTCGAGAACAAGCGCCGCGCCCACACGCTGCCCGGCCCCGAAGCCCTGGCGATGAAGGCCGCCGGGGCCATCCTCGCCAGCCCCGGACGCCTCGCCGCCGCACAGAAGGCGGCACGCCTCGGCAGCCGACTCGTCTCCCGCAACGGCAGGATCGGGCCGCTGCCGGGCCCCCTGCACGGCTGGTCCGACACCCGCGACACCCCGCAACCACCGGCCGAGTCCTTCCGGGCATGGTGGCAGCGCACGCACAAGGAGGAGCCGAAGTGACCGCCCGCGACCTCATTCTGGGCCGGATCCGCGACGCCCTCGCCGACGTGCCGGCCGACGAGGCCCCCGAGGACGTGCAGGTCCCCCGCGACTACCGGCGCAGCCACGCCGAGGCGGACGTCGTCGCCCTCTTCGCCGAGCGCGTCGCCGACTACCGCGCGACCGTGAGCCGGGTGAGCGCGGCCCAGGCCCCCGGGGCCATCGCCGCCGCGCTCGCCGAACGGGCCGTGACCAGCCTGGTCGTCCCCGACGGCTTCCCCGACGAGCTGCTCCCCGAGGGCGCCTGGATCCGTCTCCGGGACGACCCGGCCCTGACCGTCGAGCAGTTGGACGCCGCCGACGGCGTCCTGACCACCGCCGCGCTGGGCATCGCCGTCACCGGCACCCTCGTCCTGGACGCGGGCCCGGGGCAGGGGCGGCGCGCCCTCACCCTGCTGCCCGACTACCACCTCTGCGTCATCCGCGAGGACCAGATCGACGGTGACCTCCCCGACGCCCTGGCCCGGTTGGACCCGGCCCGCCCGCTGACCTTCATCTCCGGCCCGTCCGCCACCAGCGACATCGAACTCGACCGCGTCGAGGGCGTGCACGGCCCGCGCACACTTCAGGTCGTCATCATCGCCGCCGACTCCCGCGTACCGGACGCGGCCGACGCACCGCTGCGGGTCGTGCGCGAGCTCTGACGATCCGACGACGGATTCGCCCCCACCGTGGCGGCCGCCGTCCGCCGACTGCGCGGTTGGTTCGCTACAACCTCGCGAGGTTGTCCACCAGGTGGGCCAGGACGGAGGCGAGACGGCTCCGGGTCACCTCGGCGGGCCGGTCGGACGCCAGCGGTATGGGACCCCACCACCAGTTGTCCGATTCGGGTGCCGGCCAGAACCGCACGTTGTCGAAAGGCTCGCCCGACTGCTTCCAGATCATGCCGACGGCGTCGAGGTAGACCTGGTAGACGCGCTGCCTGACGGGGTGAGCGAGGTCCGGGCTCCAGATGCCGAAGGTGAGGGGGGTGGGCATCTGCGCATCCCACCGCTCGGGCTCGAACCCGGCGAAGAGCGTGACGCCCGGGCCGACGGAGAATCCGGAGCGGTAGTAGACCCCGTTCCGGTCGACCCACTTCGGCGGCCGCAGTGTGGTCACCCCGTCCGTGCGGGCGAGCACGTCGAACAGGAGCTCCGCCGTGGTGACGGCCTTGCGAAAGGTGGTGCGGGTAACCCCCTGCTCCAGCTCCGCACGGGACCACTCCACCAGATCATTCTCCAACCGGCCCACCACTCCCTGCAGTTGATCGACCTCGAAAATCAGCTGCGCCGAGCCCTCGCCCGCGGCCCGACGGATCCGCTGCAGCAGGACCGGCCAGGTGGTGACCACGAGATGCCTCCGCGCGCTGGTGGTCATCACGTGCAGTCCGGTGCCGTCGGGGGCGAAGTCGTCCTGGCCCAGGCCCTCGGCCTGCACGCGTGCGGCCAGGTCCCGGCAGAGGTCGGTGACGCGCCGGGCGGGGCTCAGGAACAGCACTACCCCGCCGCTGGTGATGCCGCGCAGGTAGCCACAGGGCTGAGCATCGGTCAGGTCCGCCCAGGAGGTGCCGGCCACGACCACCCACCGCTGGCCGGAGAGCTCGCCCAGCAGATCGGGGCGTCCCTGCCCTCCGGCGGCCTCCGGCCGGTAGACCAGCCGGTCCTCATCCTGGGCACCGATCTCCGACAGGGACCCGAGGACCTTGCGCACCTCCGGATAGTGGCGCGCCAGGTAGTACAGACCCTCGGTCGCGACCTGCTCCCGGCGGGTGATGAACTGATCGACCAGGTGTACGAGCAGGCCCTCCGGCACGTTCCCCCCAGGTGCGCGGTTGCGATGCCTGGCAACTCTACAGCGCCGCTCTTCGGCGCCGCCGCGTCCGGCCCTCGGCCGAGGGCCGGACGCGGCGGCGCCGGGTGGTCCCGCCGGTCAGGCCGACGGCGCGGACGGCTGGAGGACGCAGAACACGGCGCCCCAGGGGTCCTGCAGCCCGGCCATCCGGCCCGCCGGCGTGTCGCTGGGCGCCACGACGACGTTTCCTCCGGCCTTGACGTGGGCTGCCGTGACGCTGTCGGTGTCGTCGACGGCGAACCAGGACATCCAGTGCGGCGGCACCTCGTCGGGGAACTTCCCGGCCATGTCCTGCAGGCCGCCGACCGTGCGGCCGGCCACGTTCAGCCCGAAGTACCCGGGCATGCCCTCCATGGGCTCGACGGCGATGCCCAGGGCCGCCGTGTAGAAGGCGGAGGCCGCGGGGACGTCGCGGGTGTTGCACTCGTTCCAGATCAGCGCGCCGTGCTCGTTGACCAGGCCGGCCCCGAAGAAGTCCTTGTGCCCCCAGACACCGACGACCGCTCCGGCGGGGTCGCTCGCGACGAACATGCGGCCGAGCGTGCCGACGTCCATCGGCGGCATCATCACCGTGCCGTGGGCGTCGGTCATCTTCTGTGCGGTGGCGTCGGCGTCGTCGCTGGACAGGTAAGTGGTCCAGACGTGCGGCGGCTCGGGCATGCCCTCGGGGGCCATCGCCGGGCCGATCCCGCACACCGGACGACCCTTCTGGTGCATGATCGCGTAACCGCCGAACTCGTCAGGTCCGACCTCGCCCTGCCAGCCGAAGAGGTCCTGGTAGAAGTCCATGGCGGCACGCTGGTCCTTGGCCATCAGGTCGATCCAACAGGGAGTGCCGGGTGCGTACGGCGCGTTGATCTCAGGCATAAGTCGCCTCCAGGTGGAAGTTCCCCCTGGCGACCACTCTTCACCTTGGATGCGGCCTCCGCCACCACAGCGCGGCACTCGCTTTCGACGTGGGGGCGGCGGGTGCGCGCGTCGGCCTGCTGGCGCGAGCGGACCACCCCGCTCGATGCGGTACCGGACCGCGCGCCTACCACCCAGGGCACAGGCCCGCGCCGCGGGAACGCGCTACCGCTGGCGTAGGGTGGCACGGACGTTCACGGACTGATCTTCGCCGGTGCGGCCAGGAGCATCCACGACACAAGCCCCCCTGGTGGTGACAGCCATGACGGAACATCTGGTGATCATCGGTGCCGACGCGGCAGGGATGACCGCCGCGTCCCAGGCCCGGCGGCGCCGGGGTCCGCAGGACCTGCGGATCACCGCGTTCGAGCGGGGCGGCTTCAGCTCCTACTCGGCCTGCGGCATCCCCTACTGGGTCGGCGGCCAGGTCGCAGAACGGGACGACCTGATCGCCCGCACGCCCCAGCAGCACCGGGAACACGGGATCGACCTGCGGCTGCACACCGAGGTGACCGAACTCGACCTGGACCGCAGGCGGGTACGCTCACGGGACCTGGAACGCGGCACCGAGGAGTGGACGGGCTTCGACCAGCTCGTCATCGCCACCGGAGCCAAGCCGGTGCGCCCGGCGCTGCCGGGGTTCGACGCACCCGGCGTCCACGGGGTGCAGACCCTGGACGACGGAGCGGCGCTGCTCGACACCCTGGACCACGGCTGCCACCGCGCCGTGGTGGTCGGCGGCGGCTACATCGGGGTGGAGATGGCAGAGGCCATGGTGCAGCGCGGGCTGAAGGTCACCGTTGTGCACCGCTCGGCGGAGCCGATGGCCACCCTCGATCCGGACATGGGCCGGCTCGTGCGGAAGGCGATGGAGGGCATGGGCATCGAGGTGGTACCGGGCGCCGAGGCCAAGGCGGTGCTGGTCGGGGAGTCCGGCCGGCCCCGGGCGGTGCTCACCACCGCGGGGGAACACCCCGCCGACGTGGTCGTGCTCGGGCTCGGCGTACGCCCGCAGACCGCCCTGGCGCGGGCGGCCGGCCTGCCGTTGGGTGAGTCCGGCGGCCTGCGGACCGGTGCGGACATGCGGGTCCAGGGGGCCGACGGCATCTGGGCCGGGGGCGACTGCGTCGAGGTGCTCAACCTCGTCTCGGGCCGGTACCAGCACATCGCTCTCGGTACCCATGCCAACAAGCACGGCCTGGTGATCGGCACCAACATCGGCGGCGGCCGGGCCGAGTTCCCCGGGGTGGTCGGCACAGCGGTGAGCAAGGTCTGCTCCCTGGAGATCGCCCGCACCGGCCTGCGCGAGCGCGACGCCACGGCCGCCGGGCTGGGCTGGACCTCCGCGGTCATCGAGTCGACCAGCCGGGCCGGCTACTACCCCGGGACCGCGCCGATGTCGGTGAAGATGATCGCCGAGCAGGGCAGCGGGCGGCTGCTGGGAGTGCAGCTCGTCGGCCGCGAGGGCGCGGCCAAGCGCGTGGACATCGGGGCGGTGGCGCTGACCGCCGGGATGACGGTGGATCAGATCGTCTCCCTGGACCTCGGCTACGCCCCGCCGTTCTCCCCGGTCTGGGACCCGGTGCAGGTCGCGGCCCGCAAGCTGGTCTCCGCAGGGATCCACCGCCAGTCGGAATGACGCTCCCTGACGGTGACTCAGCATTCAGGGGCGTGTAGTTCGGCGTTCCGCTGGATCAGCTGTGCGGCTGCCCGACCGGGGTCCATTCCTAGAAGTATGTCGTCCGTTTGACGACGATCGTCCGATTGCGTGGACAGGTACCCCAGGATGGTCTCGTTTCCAGGGAATCGGAAGTCCTTCGAGTATGCGCAGATTTGACTCGAGAGCCGCGCCCCGCAACAACGGCACGTGATCATTTCTGAGCAGGAAAGAGACCTCCATGACCTCTCCGCAACGGCTGGTCGTGGGGATCAGCGGCGCGACCGGGATCGCCTACGGGGTAAGGGTGTTGGAGCTGGCCCGCAAAGCCGGGGCGGAGACGCACCTGGTGGTCACCCCGGCGGCGCAGCAGACCAGGGCCTACGAGACCGATCTGGACGCACGCGATCTGACCGCCCTCGCCGACGTCTCCTATCGTCCGGGCGACATCGGTGCCGCGATAGCCAGCGGCTCATTCCGCACGGCTGGAATGATCGTTGCTCCGTGCTCGATCCGGACGCTGGCCGCGGTGGCGTACTCCAACAACGACAATCTGCTCACCCGGGCAGCCGACGTGACGTTGAAGGAGCGGCGCAGGTTGGTGCTGATGGTCCGTGAGACCCCGCTGACCCTGGCGCATCTGCGGGCGATGACCACGGTCACCGAGATGGGCGGGATCGTCATGCCGCCGGTGCCCGCCTTCTACCTGCGGCCCGACACGGTCGACGACATCGTCGACCACACCGCGAGCCGGGCCCTTGACCTGCTCGGCGTGGACGTACCCGATCTGCCCCGCTGGGGCGAGTCCCACCGCAACTGACACCGGAACTCTGACAATCGAAAGGCCCTGGCCGTGAAGCATCTACGCAGCCTGCGCGAGTTCGTCGCGGAACTCGAGAAGGTCGGCGAGGTCCAGCAGGTCGACGCCGAGGTCGACTGGGACCTGGAGATCGGCGCGATCATCCGCCGCTCCTACGACCTGAAGGCACCCGCGCCGCTGTTCACCAACATCACCGGCTATCAGGGCAGCGGCTTCCGCGTGCTCGGCGCACCGGGCTCGCTCAGCGGCCCGGACCATCCGCTCGCGCGGATCTCCCTGGCTCTCGGCCTGCCGGCCGAGGCGACCGGCCAGGAGATCGTCGAGGCGCTGGTCACCGCGCGCGCCAAACCCGGCATCCCGCCGGTGACCGTGCCCGCCGAGGACGCGCCGTGCAAGCAGAACGTCGTGACAGGCGCGGACATCGACCTGTTCGCCTTCCCGACTCCGCGGGTCCACGGCAACGACGGCGGCCGGTACATCCAGACCTACGGCATGAACATCGCCACGACGCCCGACGGGTCGTGGACCAACTGGTCGATCAACCGGATGATGATCGCCGGAAAGGACACCCTGGCCTGCCTGATCCCGGCGCCCCAGCACCTGGGGATCATCCGCGCCCAGTGGAGCAAGCTGGGCAAGCCGATGCCGATCGCGCTGGCCCTCGGCGTCGAGCCCGGGCTGCCCTTCGTCGGCGCCATGCCGATGCCCGAGGGCGCGGACGAGAGCCACTACCTCGGCGCCCTGTTCGAGGAGGGGATCGAGGTCGTCCCGGCCGAGACGGTCGACCTCATGGTGCCGGCCACCGCGGAGATCGTCATCGAGGGCTTCGTCTCCCTCGACGAGACGGTGATGGAAGGGCCGATGGACGAGTTCCCCGGCTACAACAGCTACACGGGCTCGCCCAAGGCGCTGTTCCAGGTCACCGCCATCACCCACCGGGACGAGGCCATCCTGCCCACCGTCGCCGCCGGACCGCCGGTCGAGGAGGACCACACCGGCATCGGCACCATGCACGCCGCCGAACTCCTCTACCAGCTCCGGGAGGCGGGGCTGCCGATCGCGTCGGCCTGGTTCACCTACGAGGCGGCCGTGCACTGGCTGATCCTCTCGGCCAGGGGCGACTGGCACGATACCCACGGCATCTCCTCGGGCGACCTCGTCCAGCGGATCGCCGACGTCGTCTTCACCGGCAAGGCCGCGGTGAACGCCCCGAAGGTCCTGTTGGTGGAGGACGACATCGACATCACCAACCTGGACGAGGTCGTCTGGGCGTTCGCCACCCGCTCCCACCCGGAGCGCGGCGAGTACCACTTCCCGAAGCAGCTCAGCGACCAGCTGGCGGTCTACCTCTCCGAGGAGGAGCAGCACACCTTCCGGGCCGGCAAGGTCATCTACAACTGCCTGCTGTCCGACCTGTTCCCGTCGGGCAAGCGACCGGTCAAGGCCAGCCTGGAGAACGGCTGGCCTGCCGAGGTGCGGGAGCGGGTCCTCGCCAACTGGCAGAGCTACGGCTACCGCTGACAGCGTCGCGTCGCGGACGGCCCGCGGTCAGCGCGACAGCCTGCGCCACAGCGGACGCGGCACGAGGCGCATCAGCACGGCGAGCAGCGCCAGCCGGCCGGGCACCCAGACGGTCCCGGCACCCGCCACCAGCCCGTCGGCGACAGCGGCCGCCACCGCCTCGGGCGTGGTGGCCAGCGGTGCCGGGGCCATCCCCGCCGTCATCCGGCCGACCACGAATCCGGGGCGGACCAGCATCAGCCGCACGCCGCTGCCCCGCAGCGAGTCCGCGAGTCCCTGGGCGAAGGCGTCGAGACCGGCCTTGGCGGCCCCGTAGACGAAGTTGGCCCTGCGCGGGCGGACCGCGGCGACCGAGGAGAGCACGACCAGGGCGCCGTGCCCCTGGGCGCGCATGTGCCCGGCCACGGCCAGGAGCGTGCTGACGTGGCCGGTGAAGTTCGTGTCGACCAGCGTCGCGGCGAGCAGCGGATCGCGGTCGAGTTCGCTCTGCGGCACCAGGATGCCGGCGGCCGAGACGGCGATGTCGACGTCGCCTCCGGCGAAGACCTCGTCCGCGAAGGCCTGGTGGCTCTCGACGGCCGTGGCGTCGTAGTACAGGATCCGCACGGGACAGGGCAGCGAGGAGCCGAGCTCCGCCAGACGCTTCCCGTCGCGTCCCGCGAGCAGGACCTCGGTGTCGGACGAGAGCGGCAGCGCGGCGAGGATCGCCAGCCCGATCTCGCTGGTGCCGCCGAGCAGCAGGACGCGTCCTGGGCGGCCGAGGGCGTCGATCATCGGCCACCCTCCCTCGCGGTCACAGCCACATCCCCAGCACGAACAGCAGCAGCCACAGCGCCTCCAGGACGAGCATCACCCGGTCGCGCGTCAGCAGGTCCTCGACCCGGGAGGTCCCTGCCCGCGTAGTGAGCCGATCGAAGCGTAGCAACGCCCCGGCCAGCGGCACGAGCGTGACAAGCCGCCAGGTCCTGGTCCACGGGTCCGGCTCGCCGAGGGCCCAGAACAGATACGCCGTCAGCATCGCCGCGGCGACCAGCCGCCCCCCCAGCAGCAGCCCCGAGGTGCTGTACCAGCGCAGACACGGCCGGTGCTGGACGGCCGCGGGCCGGCCCAGGGCGGCGAGTTCCTTCTCCCGCTTGGCGATCACCACCAGCAGCGCGCCCAGGCTGCACACCAGGATGAACCACCCGGACGGGGGAATCCGGGCCGCCGCCGCGCCGCCCAGCGCGCGCAGGACGAAGCCGGAGGCGACCAGGGCCAGCTCGATCACCGGCAGGTGCTTCAGCCCCAGCGAGTAGAGGAGTGAGGTCGCCAGGTAGGCGGTGATGGTGACGGTGAACCAGACGCCGAGGCGTAGCGGTCCTGCGGCCTCCGCCGCCAGCACGCAGAGCGCCCCGAGAGCGAGGGCCTGGCTCCGGCCCAGCTCGCCGCAGGCCACCGGGCGCAGTCTCTTGCCGGGGTGGCCGCGGTCCCGCTCCATGTCGAGCACGTCGTTGACGAGGTAGACGCCGGCGGAGGCGCAGGTGAACGCGAGGACGGCGATCGTGAGGTCGAGCGCGCCGCGTCCCTGCCGTCCCAGCGTCGATCCGGCCAGGGGGGCGGCGAGCACCAGGAGGTTCTTGGGCCACTGGTGCGGCCTGGCGGTCCGCAGCGCGGCCAGGGCCAGTCGTCGCGGCGTCCGGGGCGCGGCGCGTTCCGGTTCCGACTGGGCCGGCGCCGTGGCCGGTGGGTGGGTGCTCACTTCGCGAAGACGGCGGTGAAGTCGCGGCTGGTCGGCGTGTAGTAGCGGTCGGCGGGGCGCTGCTGGCTCGCGAGCAGCTTGAGCGGGGTCGGGTTCGCCGGGTCGGGGGCGGCACGGTAGTACATGAACGACATCCAGGCGGGGTTGATGTCCAGTTGCATCGCCTGAACGCAGCCGGCCCGCTGCAGCAGGTCGGCCAGGGTCCGCACCGAGAGGGCGGGGCCGTAGACGAAGACCACCCGGCCGTCGCCCGTGACGCCGATCCCGGAGCGCCAGACGAAGTACTTGCCGCCGATGGTCAGGCCCCAGCCGCTCTCGATGTTGGTGTCGACCCCGGCGGGCACCACGGAGTGGTCGACGATGAGGCGCAGGTTCTGCCGCACTCCCACCACCTGGGGGGTCATGCCCAGGTCAGGGCCCCAGGCGCCGACCGCGACATGGCCGTCCTGGTAGAACACCAGGGAGGCCGCCGACGGCTTCAGCGTGCCCTTGGTCACGCCGTGGAGGTAGAAGCCGCCGCCCGCCTCGTTCACCTTGAAGCCGCCGTTGAAGGTCGCCATCAGCCCCTGGCGCGAGCCCGCCGGGATCGAGGTCGGCACGCCCCAGGCGGCCGGCCCCGGGTCGACCTCGCCGGGGTGCAGCTCGAAGCGCAGCAGCCGCGGGTCCATCGAGACGACAGCGGCGACGTAGGAGGTGTGCGCGGCGTCCGGACGGAGGTACGCGCCGAGCACGGCGGGCGCACCTCTGACCTTGCCGAGGACCTGCCAGGTCCCCTCGCCCGGCAGCGCCGCCCCGGCCGGGGAGACCAGCCGGGGCGGCAGGGTCGCGGCCGTGGGTGCGGTGGCTGCGCCGGGGGGCCGCAGGGCGATGGTCGGCTTTCCGCCGACCTTGGGCGGGTTCGCCTTGTACTGGGCGGTCTCCAGGAAGGTCACCACCGGGCCCAGGTGGTGGTCGCGCCCCCACTCGGCCACCCTCGCCGCCACGCTGTCGTCCCCCGGTGCGGTCAGCGCCTCACCCATGGACCAGGCGAACCAGCCCAGGAACACCGCGAGCAGCGCCAGCACCACCCGCACGGACCGCAGCCGCGACCAGCGCCGCAGCCGGCCCCTCCAGCGACGGATCCGCCCCCGGCGACCGATTCTGGACAACCTCCGCCGGGGCACGGTCGCGTCGACATCCGCGTCCGTGTCCGACTCGGGTACCGAGGACGACACCACGTCGGCTTCCTTCCCCGTACCGGTCACGGCACGCGAGGGATCCTGCCCCTCCATACTCAGGCCCGCGCGAACTCCCGACCACAGGAACCCGGTGAGAATCGACGGTTCCAGCGCACCTGCCCTCAGCCGGACAGCGACAGTCCGTTCAGCAGCACCTCGGCCACGTTCCCGGCGTAGAGCCGCACGCGCGTCTCGCCCGGTGAAGCGGCCTCCGACAACCTCACCGGCTTCGCCGGCTTCACCGCGGACGAGCTGCGGGGCGTGGAGCGCGACAACGCGCTCAGGCTGTTCCCCCGGCTGGCCTGACGGCCGGCCCGCCCGGCGGCCGGGGTCACCACCGTCTTCCAGAAATGCTAGCCATGGCAATAGTAGCCATGTACTGTATTTCTCATGAGTAGTGAGGCACGGAAGGGACCGACGCCGGGCCACCTGGTCTGGCGGCTGTCGATGAAGTGGCGGGTCGCGGTCGACCGGGCGCTGGCGCCGCTGGGCCTGACGCACGCCCAGTACGTGCTGCTGGCTTCGCTGTTCGGCATGCAGCACGCCGGGCTGCAGCCCAGCCAGCGGGAGTTGGCCGACCACACCGGCCTTGAGGCGCTGTACGTGTCCAAGCTGGCCCGCGCGCTGGAGACCGGCGGCCTCGTCGAGCGCACCCGCGACCCCGAGGACACCCGCGCGGTGCGGCTCGGCCTCACCGGACGCGGGCGCGAGGCCGTGGCCCCTGCCATCGCCACCGTCGAAGCGCTGCTGGACCAGCTCCTGGACCCGCTCGGCGGGCTGGACGATCCGCGCACCGCCGCGCTCGTGCGGGACCTGACGTCCCTTCTGGATGCTCCGCTCAACCCCCCGGACTAGCTGAAGGAATTCCGGACATGCCTGAGATCCGCGTGCTCGACTCGACCATCCACTATGAGGACTCGGGGAGCGGAACGGCCCTCGTGTTCCTCCACGGCAACCCGGGCTCCTCGCGCCTGTGGCGGAGCGTGCTGCCCCGCAGTGGACGCGGGCGGCTGCTCGCGCCCGACCTGATCGGGATGGGCCGTTCCGGCAAGCCCGACATCAACTACAGCTTCGCCGACCACGCCCGCTACCTCGACGCCTCGTTCGACGCCCTCGAGCTGGACCGCGTCATCCTGATCGGCCACGACTGGGGCGGCGCGCTCGCCTTCGACTGGGCGGCCCGACACCCCGAGCGGGTGCTCGGCATCGCGTTCCTGGAGAGCATCGTCAAACCGATGGCCTGGGAGGAACTGTCGCCGCAGGCGCGCAAGCGCTCCGAAACGATCCGTACCCCCGGCGCCGGCGAGGAGTTGGTGCTCGATCAGAACCTCTTCGTCCGGCAGGCGTTCACCGGCGGCGTGCTCACCCCGGTGAGCGAGGAGGACCTGGAGGCGTACCTCGCCCCTTACCCGACCCGCGACAGCCGCCGTCCGATCCTCGCCTGGGCACGCCAGCTGCCGCTCGGCGGAGAGCCGGCCGAGCTGGTCGCCCGCATCGAGGCGTACGACGCGTGGCTCGCGACCAGCGCGAAGGTGCCCAAGCTGCTCATGACCTTCGAGGGCTCGCCCACCCTGCTCATCGGAAAGGAGCTGGCCGACTGGTGCGCGACCAACATCGCCTCGCTCGAATCCGTCTTCTGCGGCGCGGCCGGGCACCACGCCCCGGAGGACCGCCCGGAGGAGATCGCCGCCGCGGTCTCCGCCTGGGCGGACCGGCACGGGCTCCGCTAAAAACTCGCTGCCGGCCTCGCCGTGACACCCTCCGGCCGGCGGCCCGAGCGCGGGGGCGGTTGCTGAGGCCGCCCGCCTCCGGCCCCGCGCTACCCGGCGAGCATCGCGACGGTCACCTGCCAGAGCTGCGCTGCGGCCTGCGGGTCGAGCGCGTAGGACGCGACGCCGTTGCGCGTGCCGGGCTGGTTCGGCGCCGCCTCGTTGCAGTCCTCGAAGTACCGGCCGCCGACGCCTTCGAGCAGAGGCGAGGTCGCGAGCAGCACGGACGTGGCAGCCCCCTGCGCGGGGGTCTTCCAGACCGGGCCGCCACCACCGGCCGCGGCGCGCAGTCGGTCCAGATCTTCCTCGCTGACGTGCCGTTGCAGGTTGGTCCGGATCGCACCCGGCATCAGCGCGTTGACGGTGATGCCGTCGTCCGCCCAGCGCTTCGCCGCCTCGACCGCGAACAGGACGTTGGCCGTCTTGGACTGCCCGTACGCGGCCCACGGCTCGTAGGCACGCTCGCGGAAGTGGATGTCCTCGAAGACGACCGGGGAGCGCAGGTGCGCGCTCGAACTGACCGACACCACGCGGGCGCGGTCGGCCGCTGCCAGCGACCGGTGCAGGCCCGTGGCGAGGGCGAAGTGGCCGAGGTGGTTGGTGGCGAACTGCAGCTCCCAGCCCTCGGGCGTGCGCAGCTCGGGCGATGCCATCACGCCCGCGTTGTTGACGAGGATGTGCAGCGGACCGTCCCAGGCCGCGACGAACGACGCGACGGACGCCTGGTCGGCGAGGTCGAGGGGAGCCACGAGCAGCTGCTTGTTGCCGGTCGCAGCGACGATGTCCTGCGCCGTGCGCTCACCTGCGTCGAGGTCGCGGACGGCCAGGGTGACCTCCGCGCCCGCCCCGGCGAGAGCGCGCGCGGTCTCGATGCCGATGCCGGACGCGCCGCCGGTCACGATGGCGCGGCGGCCGGTGAGATCGATGCCGTCCACGACCTCGGCGGCGGTGGACGCCGCGGTGAACGGAGTGGTGATGCGTGTGGTCCCAGTCATGGTCTTTGCCTTTCGCTCGGCGATGCGGAGCAGGAGGCCCAACCGCTAGGATCGAAAACGGAGGATCCTCCACTACGGACGACTTTAAGCGGAGCCTCCTCCGCTTGCAAGCCCGACATGCCTGCCGAGCCTGACCGACCATGACCATGACCCTGACCCATGAGAACCCCCAGCGACGAGAACGAGGAGGAGCTGTGTCCGCCACCGGCCCCCGCCCCCTGCGCGCCGACGCGCAGCGCAACCGCGACCGTCTGCTCGCCGCCGCGGTACACGCGTTCTCGCAGGTAGGGCCGGACGTGACCCTGGACGCGATCGCCAAGGACGCCGGCGTCGGCATCGGCACCCTCTACCGCCACTTCCCCACCCGCGAGGCGCTGGTGGAGGCCGCCTACCGGAACGAGCTCTCCCGGCTCTGCGACGCCGCGACGGCTCTGCTGCAGACCATGCCGCCGGACGAGGCGATGCGCGCCTGGATGGACCGCTTCGTCGACTACATGACGACCAAGCGCGGCATGGCCGACGCCCTGCGCGCGGTCATCGCCTCCGGCGGAAACCCGTACGGGCAGAGTCGCGACCAGCTGACCGGCGCGATCACGACACTGCTCGGCGCCGGTGCCACCGCCGGAACCGTGCGCTCGGACGTGGGGCCTGGCGACGTGCTCGCTCTCCTGGGCGGCGTGTCCCTGGCCGTCGCCGAGCCGGCGCAGCGCGAGCAGGGCCGTCGGCTGCTCGACCTGCTGATGGACGGGCTGCGCTACCGCGCGCCCGCAGCGCGCTGACGCGAGGCCGCGGACCCGCACGACTCAGTCCGGGCGGGTGCTGCCGCGGATGCCGCCCGCGTCCCTGGTGATGGCGATCATCGCGGCGTCGTCGCCCAGCGGGCCGCCGACGTAGGCGTCGAGGTCGGCTTCGAGCGCGCGGAGCAGCTGGTGGGGGTCACTCTCGCGCAGTTCCTCCAACCGCTGAGGCAGCGGATAGAACACGCCACTCGCGTCACGGGCCTCGGAGACGCCGTCGGTGTACAGCAGCAGCAGGTCCCCGTCCTCGAAGGGGAACGCCGAGGCGGTGTAGGCCGTGTCGGCCAGCCAGCCGAGGCCCAGCGGCGGCGCGGACTGATGGACCTCCAGGGCGACGGCGCGGCCGCGGCGCAGCAGCAGCGGCGGCGGATGTCCGCAGTTGATGACTCTGACCAGCGCCTCGTCGTCGAGGATGTCGACGATGACCGCGGTGACGAAGGCTTCGCCGACCTCCATCTCGTCCGCGTCCTGGCTGTCCCTGACCGCGAGCTCGGCCAGTCCCCAGGAGACGCTGCCTTCCAGGTAGGCGGCGAGCACCGGCAGCGGGGACTGCTGGTGGGCGGCGGCACGGAAGGCTCCCAGCAGCAGCGCGGTGTCGCCGAGGGACTCCAGGCCCTTGCCCCGGACGTCACCGATGATCAGCCGGGTGCTGTCGCTGGTGCGGGCCGCCGCGTAGAGGTCTCCGCCGATGTGCGCGTACGCCGATGCCGCACGGTACTTGGAGGCCAGCCGCAGCGGTCCGATCCGCTCCGGCAGCGGGCGGAGCAGTACCCGCTGGGCCGCGTCGGAGACCTTCCGCACCCGGACGAGCTCACGCCGGCCGTGTTCGTGCAGATAGTTGAAGACCACCACGAACACCGAGATCGCGACCAGCGAGGCGATCTGGACCTGCAGGTTCTCCGTGGTGATCACACCCCGCTGCACGCCGATCACGACGAGGGTGAGCACCGAGGCCGCCCCGATGAGTGCGGTGAGCCGGGGACCGGCGAAGGAGGCGGTGATGGCCGGCGCGACGACGAGGAGTGGCCCCAGGTGAATGTCCGCGGGTGAGAGGATGTCGCCGATCGCGATCACCGCCATCAGCACCAGCGGAATCAGCACCAGCGCGTGGCTCGACCGCCAGGAGCGCCGAGTCGGCGCTGGTGCGCGGCGACGGGGCATCGCTCCTCCATCCCCTCGGCGGAAGGGCCGGAGCTCAATCGCACGTCACCGGGACGGGCCCCGCAACCCGGGGCCGCACGCGCGCCTCACGTCGACAGCTTGCGTTCCAGCTCCCGCAGGTCCTTGCCGATCGACGAGCGCACTTTGCGCGCCATGACCGGCGCAGCGAGGCGGTAGTAGCCCGCCGTGTCGCCGCGCACCCGGATGCAGGCGAGGGTGCCCTGCGGATGCGGGGAGAACGCATAGGTGACGTGCATCGGCATGGGTCCTGCGACGGACACCATGTCGAGGAGACGCCCGGATTCGAAAGCGTCGACGCGCAGGACGTAGTCGATGCGCTTGCCGAGGAAGTACGCGGTCCGGGTCACCTCGGCGCCGACTCCGAACCCGCCGCCGTCTGCCTCCCTGGTCAGCAGCGCCTCCCGGATGCCCTGGGTCCATTCGGCGTCGTTGCGCCAGTCCATGGCGTATCCCGCCACCCGGCCCGGCGGGAACGGGATCACCCGCTCCGCCGTCTCGTCGATGCTCATCGCGCCGCCTCGTCGTTCTGACCGGTGAAGAAGGGGCTCGGCCTGCCCGTCTCAGCGTAGGCCTTGAGCTGGACGCGGTCCCGCTCAGAACACGGAGAGGCCCGTCGCGGTGGTGAAGGCGTCGAGCGCGGCGACCGCGGCCACGGAGTTGCCCGCGCGGTCGAGGCCGGGGCTCCAGGCGCACAGGGCTGCCCGCCCCGGGACGATCGCCAGCACTCCCCCGCCGACCCCGCTCTTGCCCGGCAGCCCGACCCGGTAGGCGAACTCCCCCGCCGCGTCATAGGTCCCGCAGGTGAGCAGGACCGCGTTGACCCGCTTGGCCCCGCTGCGGGAGAGCAGCCGGCCGCCGGCCGCGCGGAGCCCGTGCCGGGCCAGGAAGCGCCCGGTCAGGGCCAGGTCCCGGCAGCTCGCCTCGATCGCGCAGTGCCCGTAGTACTGCGCCAGCACCTCCTCGACGGGGTTCTCCAGATTGCCGTGACTGGCGATGAAGTGCGCCAGCGCGGCGTTGCGGTGGCCGTGCTCGGCTTCGGATGCGGCCACCGCCAGGTCGGTGTCGAGCAGTGGGTTCGCGGACTCGGCGCGCAGAAACGCGCGGACGGCTCCGGCCGCGTTCCCGGTGAGGCTCTGCAGCCGGTCGGTGACCACGATCGCACCGGCGTTGATGAAGGGGTTGCGCGGGATCCCGCGCTCGGTCTCCAACTGGACCAGCGAGTTGAAGGGGTTGCCCGACGGCTCCCGGCCGACCCGCTGCCAGACGTCGTCACCGCCCTCGGCCAACACCAGGGCGAGGGAGAAGAGCTTGGAGATGCTCTGGACCGAGAACGGCTGCTCCCACGCCCCGACCCCGAACACCTCCCCGTCGGCCGTCGCCAGAGCCATGCCGAAGGCATCGGGGTCCGCGGCGGCCAGCGCGGGGATGTAGTCGGCGACCCGGCCGGTACCGGCGGTCCGGCGGGCGGCCGCCATGGCGTCGTGCAGAAGCTGTTGGTAGTCCACGACGCCCATTGTGTCCAGTTCCCGGGACGCGTCGCAGCTCAGCCCCGGGCAGGACGCGGATCAGGAGGCGTAGACCTGGAACTCGGAGACTTGCCCCGCGGGCCAGCCGGTGTTGGCGGTGAAGTTCAACCGGAGGTAGCGGACGTTCGCCGTGGCCGGGAAGGTGATGGTGGCCGTGTTGCCGGTGGCCGGGTCGAAGGTGTGGCCGGCGGATCCGACGAGGGTGCTGAAGGAGGAGCCGTCGGTGCTCCCGAGCACGGACAGGGTCTGCGTCCTGGCGCCCCAGGCCGTGGACGGAGGCAGCGTCAGCACGACCCGCCCGGCGCTCTGCGCGCTGCCGAGATCGACCTGGAGCCACTGCGGGAACGCGTTGTTGGCACTCTCCCAGTAGCTATTCGCGTCACCGTCGACCGCGTTGCCCGAGGCGTAGACCTGGGTGTGGCTGCTCTCCGAAGTGGCCTTGTGGAGCGCGAGGTTGGTGTTGGAGGTCTGGGCGTCGGTGGTCACGGCGACGGTGTTGGAGGGGGTCGAGGAGTTGCCTGCGGCGTCCTGCGCGGTGACGTCGAAGGTGTAACTGGTCGACGGGGTCAGGCCGGTGAGGGTGAAGGCGGTGGCCGCGGTACTGCCGACGAGGCTGCTCGCGGACCCGGCGACCTGGTAGACCCGGTAGCCGGTCACGCCCACGTTGTCGGTCGACGGGTTCCAGGCCAGGGACACGGTCGTGGCGCTGTGGCCGGTGACCTGGAGGTTCCCCGGCGCCGAGGGCGGCTGGTTGTCGGTGCCGACCACGGGAGCAGTAGGGCGGGTGGCGGTGAGGGCGATCTGCCCCTTGAGCATCCGGCCGCCGTCGTTGGTGAGGCGCAGGTAGTAGTCGGAGGAGCAGGCGGTGCCGTCCTCGTCCAGGGCCAGCAGCCCGGACCCGACCGGGGTCATGGCCTGGGTCTCCGCGGTCTTGGCGATCTGGTTGCCCTCGCCGAACTCGTCGAACATGGAGATGTAGATGCCCTGCGCTCCCACGCGGACCATGTTGTAGAACTGGCGCCACATGAAGTCGCCGTGGGCGCGCTGTCGACCGGACACGTCGCCGGGCAGCACGCAGGGCTGGTAGTCGATCCCGTTGGCGTTGCAGTCCGCCTGGTCGGGGATGTTGATGTTCTGGTAGACGGAGTCGGAGTCGGCCGCGGTGCCGATGGCGCCGACCATCCATGGCGAGAGCATGTTGAAGGCGTGGTAGACGCCGAGGTAGCCCGCACGCGAGCCTCCCACGCCGGTGCGCCACTCGCGCGGCACCCCGCCGATCACGTAACAGCCTTGGCCCTTGAACCAGTTGACGACGTCCAGGCAGGTCGCCGCGTCCCAGGGGTGGTTGCTGTCGTTGAAGCCGAAGCCCCAGACACAGACCACCGGCTTGCCGTTCTGCCGGGCGTAGGCGGGCGAAGCCGTGTGGGCCGACATCTTGTTCGTCCAGTCCGCCTTGATCTCGGACTGCATGTTCGTCCAGCCAGTAACGTCGTACATGATGTAGAACTTGCGGGCGTGCGACTCGGCGGAGCTTCTGACCTTGGCGGCCATGGCGTCGCGGGTGGGGCCCTCGCTGCTGTTCGGGTTGAAGCGCTGCAGGGCGGCGGTGTCGCAGCCGTTCTGCTGCATCCACAGGAAGTGCGTGTCCACCGTCTGCTGGTCGTACGAGGAGAACAGCCCCGCGGGCTGCCCGTTGCCGAGGTTGGCGTAGGCGGTGGGGTAGGTGCGGGCGTACTCGCGCAGGTCCGGCCACGCCTTGATGGCGTTGTTGCTCGGCGACGGCGTCTGTGACCAGTTCTGACTCCAGTGCCACCATCCGTTGATCGGTGCCCCGTCGCCGGCGCAGGCGAACCAGCCCTGGTAGCCGACGGTGATCTTTCCGACCACGTCCCCGGGCGGGCTCGCCGCCGCGGTCGCGGTCGCGGCGAGCACCGGCTGCGTGCTCGACAGCGCTCCGACCGCCGAGCCCGCAAGCACGGTGGCGATGAACGTCCGACGGGAAACTCCCACGGTGACCCTCTCCTCGGGCTGCGCTGACAAATGCGGCAGCAGCGTATCCCCGGCAGCACAAGGGAGCAATAGATTGTTTCTTCTCTGCAAAATATAGTTACCTCTACGCAAATTTCTTGCACATGCTCAAGATCGGCACGATGAGCCTTACCAGAAGCGTGTTACATCCATTGACGCAGGCATGGCACGTCTGTAACTTCCTGCCAGACATGTGCAAATTTTCGTCTTCAGTTAGAAATTTTCTACTGGAGCGCCCCGCCTGAGGCCGAGGATGCGAATGAGAAGAAGAGGAAGATCCCTCCTGAGGTTCCGAACCGCCGCCCTGGCGTTGACAGCGCTGCTGCTGTCCCTGCTGCCGGTGCTGAACGTGCTCCCGGCCTCCGCCGCGAGTGCGAACCTGGCTGCGGGCAAGGCCGCGTCGGCCAGCAGTTCCAACGGCCAGTACACCGCCGGGAACCTCAACGACGGCAACCAGGCCAGCTACTGGGAGAGCAGCGGGTCCTTCCCGCAGTGGGCGCAGATCGACCTCGGCGCCACCACCTCCGTCAACCAGATCGTGCTCAAGCTCCCCACCGGCTGGGGCGCGCGGACCCAGACCCTGTCCGTCCAGGGCAGCACCGACGGGTCGGGCTTCTCGACGATCGTCTCCTCCGCCGGGTACACCTTCGACCCGTCCACCGGCAACACCGTGAGCATCTCCTTCGGCGCCACCAGCACCCGCTATCTCCGCGTCAACATCACCGCGAACACCGGCTGGGCGGCGGGTCAGCTCTCCGAGTTCGAGATCTACGGCACTGCCGGCTCGTCGAGCAACCTCGCACTGGGCAAGGCCATGAGCGCGAGCGGGGTCAGCCAGACGTACGCGGCGAGCAACGCCAACGACGGTGACCAGTCGACCTACTGGGAGAGCACCAACAGCGCGTTCCCGCAGTGGCTTCAGGTGGACCTCGGCGCCTCGGTCAGCGTGAACAAGGTGGTCCTCAAGTTGCCGGTGTCCGGCTGGGGAGCGCGCACGCAGACCCTTTCGGTGCAGGACAGCACCGACGGCACCAACTTCTCCACCCTCGTCGCGTCGGCCGGCTACACCTTCGACCCGGCCAGCAACAACACCGTGACCATCAGTTTCACCGCGGCCACCACCCGCTTCGTGCGACTGCTGATCACCGCCAACACCGTCTGGCCCGCCGGTCAGATCTCCGAGTTCGAGGTCTACGGGCCGTCCTCGGGTGACACCCAGCCGCCGACGGCACCCACCAACCTCGCCTACACCCAGCCGCAGACCGGGCAGATCGCCCTCACCTGGGGCGCGTCGACCGACAACGTCGGTGTCACCGGCTACGACATCTACGCCAACAACGCGCTGCTGACCAGCGTGCCGGGTACCGCGCTCAGCTACACCGACACCCAGCCGCTCAGCGCGACCGTCACCTACTTCGTGCGGGCGCACGACGCGGCCGGCAACCAGTCCGGCAACAGCAACAGCGTCACCCGTACGGGTCAGACCGGCGACACCCAGCCGCCGACCGCGCCGACCAACCTCGCCTACACCCAGCCGCAGTCCGGCCAGATCGCCCTCACCTGGGGCGCGTCGACCGACAACGTCGGCGTCACCGGCTACGACATCTACCGCAACGGCGCGCTGGCCACCACCCTCGGCGGGAGCACGCTCAGCTGGACCGACGCGCAGCCGGACACGGCGACCGTCTCCTACTACGTCAAGGCGCACGACGCGGCCGGCAACCAGTCGACCGCGAGCAACACCGTGACCCGCACCGGGAGCGGCGGCGGGGGCTCCAACCTGGCCGTCGGCAAGCCGATCACCGGGACGGCCAACACCTTCACCTACGTCCCCGCGAACGCCAACGACAACGACCTGACGACCTACTTCGAAGGCTCCTCGTACCCGAGCCAGCTGACGGTCAAGCTCGGTGCGAACGCGGACGTCAGCTCGGTGGTCGTGAAGCTGAACCCGGCCGCGGCCTGGTCCACCAGGACCCAGACCATCCAGGTGCTGGGCCGCGAGCAGAGCGCGACCGGCTTCACCAGCATCGCCGCCGCGCAGCAGTACACCTTCGACCCGAGCACCGGAAACACCGTCACCATCCCGGTCAGCGCCCGGGTCTCGGACGTCGAGCTCAGCATCACCAGCAACAGCGGGGCCCCCGGCGGACAGGTGGCCGAGTTCCAGGTCATCGGCACCCCGGCGCCCAACCCCGACCTGGTCGTCACCGGCTCCTCCTGGACGCCGACCTCCCCGGTGGAGACCGACCCGGTCACCCTGTCCGCCACCGTCAAGAACTCCGGTACGGCGGCCGCCGCCGCCACCGACGTCAACTTCTACCTGGGCACCACCAAGGTGGGCACCGCCGCCGTCGGCGCGCTCGCGGTGGGGGCGTCCACCACGGTGACCGCCGCCATCGGCACCCAGACCGCGGGGAGCTACCAGCTCACCACCAAGGTCAACGAGTCCGGCGGCGTCATCGAACTGAACTACGCCAACAACAGCTACACCAACCCGACCAGCCTGGTCGTCACCCCGGTCCAGAGTTCCGACCTGATCGCCTCGGCGGTGAGCTGGACGCCGAGCAACCCGGCGGCCGGCAACACGGTCAACTTCTCCGTGACGCTGAAGAACCAGGGCACGGTGGCCTCCGCGGCCGGATCCCACGGCATCACGGTCACCCTGCTGGACAGCAACAACAGCGTGGTCCAGACGCTGACCGGCGCCTACAACGGCACCATCGCCGCCGGGGCAACCGCAACCCCGGTGAACCTGGGCAGTTGGACAGCCGCCAACGGCAAGTACACCCTGCACACGGTGGTCGCCGTCGACGCCAACGAGCTGCCGATCAAGCAGGGCAACAACACCAGCGACAACCCCTTGTTCGTCGGTCGCGGCGCGAACATGCCGTACGACGTCTACGAGGCCGAGGACGGCCAGATCGGCGGCGGCGCTGCGGTCGTCGGTCCCAACCGCACCATCGGAGACCTCGCCGGCGAGGCGTCGGGACGCAAGGCCGTCACGCTCGACTCGACCGGGGCCTACGTCCAGTGGACGTCGCGGGCCAGCACCAACACGCTGGTGACCCGCTTCTCCATCCCGGACGCTCCCGGGGGCGGCGGCACCACTGCCACCCTCGACGTCTACGTCAACGGCAGCTTCCTCCAGACCATCACGCTGAACTCCAAGTTCGCGTGGCTGTACGGAGCGGAGACGGGCCCGGGCAACGACCCGAGCGCCGGATCGCCGCGCCACATCTACGACGAGGCGCACGTCATGCTCAACCAGACCGTGCCCGCCGGCAGCGTCATCAAGCTGCAGAAGGACGCGGCGAACACCTCGCAGTACGCGATCGACTACATCAACACCGAACAGGTCGCGCCGATCGCCAACCCTGACCCGACCAAGTACGTCACCCCGGCCGGGTTCGCGCAGCAGGACGTGCAGAACGCGCTGGACACGGTGCGCCAGGACACGACCGGCAACCTCGTCGGGGTGTACCTGCCGGCCGGCCAGTACCAGACGTCCAGCAAGTTCCAGGTGTACGGCAAGGCGGTCAAGGTCGTCGGCGCCGGTCCCTGGTACGCGCAGTTCAACGCGCCCGCCACGCAGGACAACACCGACGTCGGCTGGTCCGTCTCGACCAGCGCCAACGGCTCGACGTTCTCGGGCTTCGGCTGGTTCGGCGACTACACCTCCCGCATCGACGGGCCGGGCAAGGTCTTCGACCTCACCGACGTCTCCAACCTCACCATCGACAACGTCTGGATCGAGCACCAGGTCGTCGCGATCTGGGGCACCCACGTCACCGGTCTGACCGCGACGAACATGCGCATCCGCGACACCTACGCCGACGGCATCAACCTCACCAACGGCAGCGAGAACAACCTGGTCAGCAATGACGAGGCCAGGACCACCGGCGACGACAGCTTCGCGCTGTTCGCGGCCACCGACCACAACTCCGCCGACCTGAAGAACAACACCTTCCAGAACCTCACCGCGGTCACCCCCTGGCGGGCAGCCGGCATCGCCGTCTACGGCGGCTACGCCAACACCTTCCAGAACCTCTATGTCGCGGACACGCTCACCTACGCGGGCATCACCATCAGCTCGCTGAACTTCGGCTACCCCTTCGCCGGTTTTGGGGCCAGTCCGCAGACGGTGATCCAGAACGCCTCCCTGGTCAGGGACGGCGGCCACTTCTGGGGCGGCCAGGTGTTCCCGGCGATCTGGGTCTTCTCCGCGACCCAGCCGTTCCAGGGCATCCGGGTCAACAGCGTGGACATCACCGATCCCACCTACTCCGGGATCATGTTCCAGACGGACTACTCCGGAGGAACCGCGCTGAACCCGATCACGGACACGATCTTCACGAACGTGTCGATCTCCGGGGCCCAGCAGAGCGGTGACGCCTACAACGCGAAGTCCGGCTACGGCATCTGGGCCAACCCGCTCCCCGAATCGGGCCAGGGACCCGCCGTCGGCTCGGTCACCTTCAACCACCTCACCGAGAGCAACAACTTCGTCGACATCATGAACCCGACGTCGACCTTCACCATCACCGTCAACCCGTAGCGTCACCGGCCCGTGCTGCCGGGGGGCCGACCACCTCCCGGCAGCACGGGCCACGACCTGCGGTCTAAGCTTCACAAGTGACTAGGAACCTGCCGTGAGCGCGGCCCTGCTGGCTGTCAACCCCACCAGCGGGTCCTCGCTCCTCGCAGCTTTCGGCGCGCTCGCCGTCCTGGTCGCGACCTTCACCGAGGCGGGCATCCCCGTCGTCGGCTTCTTCGTGCCCGGCGACACACTGCTCTTCCCGGCCGGGGTGTTCTGCGCCGCCGGCACCGGAGGCGGGCCGCGTCTGACCCTCTGGCAGGTCCTGCTCTGCGCGGCGGTGGGCTCGATCGTCGGGACGCAGTTCAGCTACTACCTCGGCCGCAGCGGGCGGCAGGCGGCGCTCGACCGCCGCGGGAACGCCTGGGTCAAGGCGATGGTGACCAGGGGCGAGGAACTGCTGTCCCGCTACGGCACCCGCAAGGCGATCATCATCGGCCGATTCGTGCCCATGGTGCGCACCGTGCTCGGCCTGGTGGCGGGCATGCTGCAGGTCCCCGTCCGCACCTTCACGCTCTGGCAGGTCGTCGGCGGTCTGGCCTGGACCCAGAGCCTGGTTCTGACCGGCTACTGGCTGGGCGCGACGGTACCGGGCATCGACAACTACCTGTTGCCGCTGGTCGGCCTGGTGGTCCTGGTCTCGCTGATCCCGGTGCTGCTCCAGCGCCGCCGCCCCTGACGGCTGCCGCGACCCCGCCACGAATCCACCGTGTCACGGGCATTGCCTTCTCTACCCGCCGTTCCTACCCTCCGAGAACCCTACCCATCGGTAGAACCGATCGGTAGCCAAGGTCCCCCACACCTTACGGAGGTCGTCCATGTCCACCCGCCATGGCCGGGCCCGAGGCAGCCGCGGAAAGCGGCGCCCGAGACCCCTGGGACTCAGATCCCTCACCGCACTACTCGCCACCGCCGTGCTTCCACTCGTCGCCCTCGGCCTCGGCGCGGCGCCCGCGCAGGCCACCGGCTACCCCGTCCCCTACAGCTTCGCTGCGGGCATCAGCGCCGAACTGCTGAACCCGGGCAGTGCGCCGCCCGGCGCGAACAACTGGTCCTGCCGGCCCAGCGCGGCCCATCCACGGCCCGTGGTCCTGGTCCACGGCACCTTCGGCGACCTGACCGACAGCTGGCAGGCGCTCTCCCCACTGCTCGCCGACCAGGGCTACTGCGTCTTCGCCCTCAACTACGGCGGCTCGCCCGGGAACCTCTTCCAGGGCTACGGCGACATTCCCACCAGCGCCGCGCAGCTGGCCGCCTTCGTCGACCAGGTGCTCGCCGCCACCGGCGCCGCCCAGGCCGACATCGTCGGACACTCCCAGGGCGGAATGATGCCCCGCTACTACCTCAAGAACCTCGGCGGAGCGGCCAAGGTGCACACCTTGGTCGGCCTCGCCCCGTCCAACCACGGCACCAACCTGGACGGGCTCACCGGCCTGCTGGCCGCCTTCCCCGGCGGCTCGTCCTTCGTCGGCTCGCTGTGCGCGGCCTGCGGCCAGCAGACCGCCGGATCCCCCTTCATCACCGCGCTGAACTCCGGCGGTGACACGGTTCCCGGGATCCACTACACGGTCATCGAGACCCGCTACGACGAGGTGGTCACCCCCTACAGCTCCGCCTTCCTCAGCGGAGCCGACGTCACCGACATCACCCTTCAGGACCAGTGCGGCCTGGACCTCGCGGACCACCTCGCGGTGATCTACGACCCGGTGGCGCTGCACGACGTACTGAACGCGCTGGACCCCGCCCACGCCAGTCCCCCGCTGTGCGTGCCGGTCCTTCCGGTACTGGGCGGCTAAGACCGACCGGCGAATGGAGGGCGGCGTCGCAGGCCGATGGCTCTCGCCTGACCGGGTTGTCGTCAGTCGCCAATGCTCCGCAGTGGCTCCTTCCTCCGCCCCGCCCAGACTCGGCCCTCGACCCGCTCCTTCACCCACCCTCCATGTGCCGGTCGGTCTAAGCCGTCCCGGACTCCGACCGGGCGGGCCCGTGTGCACGGACCCGCCCGGCGACGCGACTCTGCCAGAACCGGAAGGCCCTAGAACGGAAAGGCACTGCGCCCGTGCTGGATGGAGATCCACTTCAGCGTGGTGAACGCCTCGATCGTCGACTCGCCGTTCAATCGGCCCAATCCGGAGTGCTTCTCGCCGCCGAAGGCGACGATCGGCTCGTCGTGGATCGTGCCGTCGTTGATGTGGATCATCCCGGTCTCGATCTGCTTGGCGATCCGCACCCCCCGCTCGATGTCGCCGGTGTGCACCGCGCCGCTGAGGCCGAAGGGGGTGTCGTTGGCGATCTTCACCGCCTCGTCCTCGCCGTCGAAGGGGATCACCAGGACGACCGGGCCGAACAGCTCCCGGGTCAGGATGGGCGCGCCGGGCGGAACGTCGGTCAGCACGGTCGGGTCCATCAGCGTGCCCTCGGTCTTCCCCCGGAGCAGGACCGTGGCGCCCGCGTCGACGGCCTGGTCCACCTGGGCGGTGATGGCGTCCGCCTGGTTGGCGTTGATCAGCGGACCGATGTGGGTCTCCGGATTCCGCGGGTCCCCCACCTTCAGCGAGGCGATCTTGCGGACGAACCGCTCGGTGAACTCGCGTTCTACGCTGCGGTCGACCAGCACCCGGTTGGCGGCCATGCAGACCTGGCCCTGGTGGGCGAAGCGGCTGAACACGGCCGCGTCCACGGCGTAGTCGAGGTCGGCGTCGTCCAGCACGATCAGCGCGCTGTTGCCGCCGAGCTCCAGCACGGTGCGTTTGAAGTGGCCTGCGGCGACCTGGGCGACATGCCTGCCGACCTGGTCGGAACCGGTGAACGAGATGACCTTGGGAACCGGGTGCTCGATGAGCGCGTCGCCGATCTCCGCGATGTCGGTCACCACCACGTTCAGCAGCCCGGCAGGGAGTCCCGCCTCCTCGAAGATCTTGGCTATCAGCGTGCCGCCCACGATCGGCGTGTTCTGGTGCGGCTTGAGCACGACGCCGTTGCCGAGTGCCAGGGCCGGAGCGACCGCCTTGAGGGACAGGAACAGCGGGAAGTTGAAGGGGCTGATCACCCCGACCACGCCCACCGGCAGCCGGTACAGCCGGTTCTCCTTGCCGTCGACCGGTGAGGGCAGGATGCGGCCTTCTGCCCGCAGCGGAAGCTGCATCGCCTCCCTGAGCATGTCCTTGGACAGGGCGAGCTCGAAACCGGCCTTCAGCCAGGTACCGCCGAGCTCCTCGACGATGAACTCGCTGATCTCCTGCTCGCGGTCCTCGATCACCCGCAGGGCCCGCTCGAAGACCAGCCGGCGGGCGTAGGGGTTGACCTGGCTCCACTCGCGCTGCGCCCGCTCCGCGGCCCGGTAGGCCTCGTCCACCTCGGCGACCGTGGCAACCGGCATGGCGGCGATCCGGTCACCGCTGTAGGGATTGACGTCGATGATCTCCCAGGTACCGCTGCCGGGTCGCCACCGGCCGTCGATGAACTGCAGTGCCAGATCGGAGAAGTAGGACATGTGATCCCTTCCGCAATGCCCGCCAGGAGGCGCACGATATCTGATGATATGTCATACTATGGTTGTGTCAGGGCGCTTGGAGAAGTGACATCAGGAAGTCCCGGCTCCCTTCGGGCGACAGGCAGTCGGAGCACATCCGCGCGAACGCCTGGCCGTACTGCTCCAACTCCTCGCTCTTGTCCAGATAGAGGGCGCCGGTGAGCTGCTCCAGATAGACGACCTCGCCGAGTTCGGACTGGCTGAACCGCAGCATGGTGAAGCTGCCGCCCTCGGCCACCGGGCCGCCGTGGTCCGCCGGCATGACCTGGAGCACCACGTGGGAGCGCTCGGACAGGTCCAGCAGCCTGCGGAGCTGGTCCTGCAGCACCTCCACGCCGCCGAACGGCCGGCGTAGGACCGCTTCGTCGATCACCGCGTGGAGCCGGGGCGCCCGCTCTGCGACGAGCCGCTTCTGCCGTTCCATCCGGAAGCCGACGCGGCGCTCGACCTCGTCCTCGGCCCCGGAGTCGCGACCCAGGGCGATCACCGCCCGGGCGTACTCCTCGGTCTGGAGCAGCGGGTGCACGAACTGGACGTCGTAGCTGCGGATCATCGCGGCCGCCTCCTCCAGGCCCACGTAGGTCTGGAACCAGGCCGGCAGCACGTCGCTGTAGCTGTGCCACCAGCCGGCCACGTTGGCCTCCCTGGCCATGGCCAACAGCGTGGCGCGCTCGGTCTCGTCGGTGACGCCGTAGAGGGAGAGCAGGTCCGCGACGTCCCGCTCCTTGAAGCCCACCCGCCCGAGTTCCAGGCGGCTGATCTTCGATTCCGAGGCACGGATGTGGTAGCCGGCCTGGTCCCGCGTGAAACCCCGGGTCTCTCGCAGACGACGCAGCTGCGCGCCAAGGAGCAGGCGGCGCACCAGGGAACCGCTTCCCGGCTGAACCATGGTCATTCGTGTGAACCCATACCCCTGCACCAGGCGGTCAGCCTCTGCCGGGCGCCGCTGCCGAGAGGCCATCCTGTCATATGGACAGAAGGCTTGAGCATGACACTCCTTACTCGAACCTTCCGCCGGACGTGCGACTTTCAGCCACGGACCGGCGCGGCGGCAGTCCCAGAGCGGGCGGCCCGCAACGGCTCGGGCGATGATGGCCGAATGCGACTCGACCACGTCTCCTACGCGGTGGCACGGGACGGCTTCGTCTCCACCGTGCAAAGGCTCGGCTCCGCGCTGGGCGCGGCCTTCACCGACGGCGGGGTGCACCCGAGATTCGGCACCCGCAACTTCGTGCTGCCGCTGGCCGGAGGCACCTACGTCGAGGTCGTGACGACGCTCGACCACCCGGCCGCCGACCGCGCACCGTTCGGCCGCGCCGTCGCGCGGAGGGCGGAGGAGGGCGGTGGCTGGCTCGGCTGGGTGGTGGCCGTGGACGACATCGCTCCGGTCGAGGCTCGGCTGGGCCGGCCGGCCGCCGAGGGCCACCGGGTGCGGCCCGACGGGTTTGATCTCCGCTGGAAGCAGATCGGCCTTCTGGAGCTGATCGATGATCCTCAACTCCCCTATTTCCTGCAGTGGTTGGTCCCACCCGAGGAGATCCCCTCGGCCGATCCGCGCACCGGCAGCCGGATTGCGGGGTTGACGATCTCGGGAGACTCCCGGGTAATCTCGGACTTTCTCGGCGGCCCCGCCGACCACCCACTCGACCAGACGGACGTGGCATGGATCGAGGACGAGGAGCCCGGACTCGTCTCCGTGGACTTCGCAACCGCGCGTGGTCCGGTCACGCTTTAGTCCCCCGCTGATCCCCAGGAGGGAAGCCATGGACATCCACCCAGGTGAAGGCGACGCGCTCGAACACATCGCCGGAATCTGCTTCAAGACCGGCCCGCCCCGGCACACCGGCGTGGAGCTGGAGTGGCTGGTGTGCGACCCCGCGGACCCGACGGCGCCAGTGCCGATCGCGCAGGTCCAGCGGGTGCTGGAGGACCTGGGCGCCGGCGACGGCCTCCCGTACCGGAGCAGGATCACGCTGGAGCCCGGGGGCCAGATCGAGCTGAGTTCTCGCCCCGCCACCTCCCCGGCGCAGTGCACCGAGAACACCGCCGCCGACCTGGCAGTCCTGCGGGCGGCCCTGGATCGGGCAGGGCTGGCAGTGGCGGGCTACGGCCTGGAGCCGTACCGCAACCCCACCCGGGTGCTCGACCTCCCCCGCTATCGCGCCATGGAGGCGTTCTTTGACCGCGGCGGCGGCTGGGGCCGGATGATGATGCGGGCCACCGCCTCCGTCCAGGTCAACGTGGACGCCGGCGACGACGGGGACGGCCCGTCCGGGTTCCGCTCCCGGTGGGTGCTGGCGCACCGACTGGGGCCCGTCCTGATCGCAGCCTTCGCGAACTCACCCCTGTGGCACGGCCGCCCCACCGGCTGGGTGTCGACCCGGCAGGCCGTCTGGGCGAACATGGACCCGGGCCGCACCCGCCCGCCCGTTCCCAACGGGGATCCGCGCGCCGACTGGGCCCGCTACGCCCTCGACGCCGACCTGCTGTGCCTGCGCCGCCCGGCCCCCGAGGCCTGGAGTGCCCCGCCGGACCTCTCCTTCCGTTCCTGGCTGCGCGGCGTACTCGCCGAGCGGCCGCCCACCCTGGACGACGCCGACTACCACCTGACCACGCTGTTCCCGCCGGTGCGGCCGCGCGGCTGGCTGGAACTGCGCATGATCGACGCCCAGCACGGCGACGACTGGGTGGTACCCACCCTGCTGGTCAGCAGCCTGATGGACGACCCGGTCGCGGCCCTCGCAGCGCACCGGGCGACGGAGCCGCTCACCGAAGGCGGTGAGGTTCCGCCGTGGGCGGTGTGGTTGCATGCCGCCCGGTCCGGCCTGGCCGACCCCCGGCTGCGGGAGGCCGCGGAGGCCTGCTTCACGGCCGGCCGCGCCGCCCTCGCCCGCGCCTGCGCGCCCGCCGACCTGCAACGCGCGGTGGCCGAGTTCGCCCACCGCTACCCGGAACGGGGCCGCTGCCCCGCCGACGACCGACTGGACGCCTTGATAGGAGCATCGTGATGGGTGACCGCGCCATGCCCGCCGGCACCGAAGCCGGCACCGAAGCCGGCACCGAAGCCGGCACCGACGTCGTGCGCATATCCGAGACCGCCACGGACACCGTGGCCGCGACCGTCAGGGAGCGCGCAAGGGCGGCGCTGGAGACCGCCCGGGCCAGGACCCTGGCGCTGACCGACTGCCTCGACGACGCCGAACTGACGGCCCAGCACTCGCCGTTGATGTCCCCTCTGGTCTGGGACCTGGCCCACATCGGCAACCAGGAGGAGATCTGGCTGGTCCGCGAGGCCGGTGGCAGACCCGCACTGCGCCCCGACCTGGACCCGATCTACGACGCCTTCCAGCACCCGCGCGCCGAGCGCCTCGCGCTGCCGCTGCTGGCCCCGGACCCGGCCCGCAGCTTCGTGGCCGAGGTCCGCGAGCAGGCCCTGGACGTGCTGGCCACCGCCCCCGTGAGCGGTAGCGCACTGTTCGACGGCGGCTTCGTCTTCGGCATGCTCGCCCAGCACGAGCAGCAGCACGACGAAACCATGCTCGCGACCCACCAACTGCGCCAGGGCGCACCAGTACTGCACGCCCCCGCGCCGCCGGCCCCGGCGGACGGAACCGCTCCGGCCGGGCTCCCGGCCGAAGTCCTGGTCCCCGCAGGCCCGTTCACCATGGGCACCTCCACCGACCCCTGGGCGCTGGACAACGAGCGCCCCGCCCACACCGTCGACCTGCCCGCCTACTGGCTGGACTCGGCCCCGGTCACCAACGCCGCCTACACGGAGTTCATCGACGACGGCGGCTACACGCAACCGCGCTGGTGGTCCACGGACGGCTGGAAGCACCGGCAGCACGCCGACCTCGAGGCCCCGCTGTTCTGGCACCGCGACGGCGGCAGCTGGCTCCGGCGGCGCTTCGGCCGCACCGAGCCCGTGCCGCCGCACGAGCCGGTGCTGCACGTGAGCTGGTACGAGGCCGACGCCTACGCCCGCTGGTCGGGCCGGCGCCTGCCCACCGAGGCGGAGTGGGAGAAGGCCGCGCGGCACGACCCCTCCACCGGACGCAGCCTGCGCCACCCCTGGGGCGAGGAGGACCCCGGACCCCGGCACGCCAACCTCGGTCAGCGCCACCTGCAGCCCGCCGAGGCCGGGTCCTACCCCGACGGAGCCGCGCCCTGCGGCGCACGGCAACTCCTCGGCGACGTCTGGGAGTGGACTGCCACCGACTTCACCGGATACCCCGGCTTCACCGCCTTCCCCTACCGCGAGTACTCCGAGGTCTTCTTCGGCGGCGACTACAAGGTGCTGCGCGGCGGCTCGTTCGGCACCGACCCGGTCGCCTGCCGCTCGACCTTCCGTAACTGGGACTACCCGATCCGGCGCCAGATCTTCGCGGGCTTCCGCACCGCGTGTGACCCGGAGGATGTCTGATGTGCCGTCACCTCGCCTATCTGGGGCCGGTCGTCCCGCTGGCCGAGCTGCTCACGACGCCGCCGCACAGCCTCGTCCGGCAGTCCTGGGCGCCGCGGAGGCAGACGCACGGCACGGTCAACGCCGACGGGTTCGGCATCGGCTGGTACCTGCCCGCCTCCGACGAGGAGCCCGCCCGCTACCGGCGTGCCGTGCCGATCTGGGCCGACCCCGACCTGGCCGACCTCGCCCGCACCATCCGCAGCGGGGCCGTCCTCGCCGCCGTCCGCAACGCCACCCCCGGCACCGGCCAGGAGGCCGCAGCCGCCGCGCCCTACCGCACCGGGCAGTGGCTGTTCAGCCACAACGGCGCGATCGACGACTGGCAGCGCCTCACCGAAGACACCGGCACCGCGCTCCCCGCGCGCATCATGCTCGGACTGGAGGCACACTGTGATTCAGCCCTGCTCTGGGCCCTGGTCCACGACCGGCTCAGCGCGGGCGAACCGCCCGGCAGCGCACTGGCCGGCGTCACCCGCCTGGTCGCGGCCGTACGCCCGCAGGTCCGGCTGAACCTGCTGCTCACCGACGGGAAGTCGATCACAGCCACCCGCTGGGGCGACTCGCTGTGGTACCGAGCCACCGGAGACCGGGTGCTGGTCGCATCCGAACCCTCCGACGAGGGCGGAGACGGTGGGGACTGGGTCGAGGTGCCGGAGCACTCGCTGCTGCTGGCCACCCGATCGCAGGTCCGCACCGAGCCGCTGTCCCCCGAGAACCCCCGTCCCGCCGCCGAGAGGAGCCGTCCCCATGACCTCGGTCTTCACGCTTGAACACCGGCTGCCCGCCGACTACTTCACCGACGCGCTGCGCGCCGACGCCTTCAAGGGCCTGACCGGTCATCCCAAGGCGCTGCCACCCGTCTGGTTCTACGACGCCACCGGCAGCGACCTCTTCGAGCAGATCACCCGGTTGGAGGAGTACTACCCCACCCGTACCGAGCGCGAGATCCTGACCGCCCGCGCGCCGGAGATCGCCGCGGCCGTCGGCGCCCGCACCCTGGTCGAACTCGGCTCCGGGTCCTCCGAGAAGACCCGCATCCTGCTCGACGCCCTGCGCGCGACCGGCAGCCTGCGCGGGTACGTGCCGGTCGACGTCAGCGAGAGCGCGCTGCGGCAGGCCGCACGAGCGGTCACCGGCAGCTACCCCGAACTCGACGTGCACGCCCTGGTCGCCGACTTCCACCAGCACCTGGGCCTTGAGGCGACGCAGGGTCCCCGGCTGCTGGCCTTCCTCGGCGGGACCATCGGCAATCTGCTCCCGGAGGAGCGCGCCACCTTCTTCGAACGGGTGAGCGATGAGTTGGAGCCGGGCGACGCCCTGCTGCTCGGTACCGACCTGGTCAAGGACCCGGCGACGCTGGTCGCCGCCTACGACGACTCCGCCGGGGTCACCGCGGCGTTCAACAAGAACGTCCTGTCCGTGCTCAACCACGGGCTGAACGCGGACTTCGACCCCGACGACTTCCGGCATGTCGCCCTCTGGGACCCGGAGCAGGAGTGGATCGAGATGCGGCTGCGCGCCACCCGCCCGCTGCACGTCAAGATCCGCGACCTGGACCTGGTGATCACCTTCGAGGACGGCGAGGAACTGCGGACCGAGATCTCGGCGAAATTCCGGCCGGACCGGGTCCGCGCGGAGCTCCAGCGGGCAGGACTCACCCTCGAGCACTGGTGGAGCGACTCAGCCGGGCGGTTCGCCTTGAGCCTCGCCGTTCCGGCCCCGCGGTGAGGGGAGCGCTTACGACCTGGGGGTCGTCAGACCCCGAGCCTGCGGAACACCGGGCGGGGCAGGTGCCTCAGCCCTGACATGACGACCCGGAGCGCCCCTGGCACCCACACCGTCTCGCTGCCCCGGCGCAGCCCCGCCATGATGGCGTCGGCGACGGCGTCGGGAGTGGTGGCCATGGGCGCCTCGGTCAGTCCCTCGGTCATCCGCCCCCGGACGAACCCGGGGCGGACGACCATGACCTGCACCCCGCTGCCCTGCAGGGAGTCGCCGAGTCCCTGGGCGAAGGCGTCGAGCCCAGCCTTGCTGGAGCCGTAGATGAAGTTGGCGCTCCTGGCCCGTTCGCCGGCTACGGACGACAGCACGACCAGCGATCCGTGGCCCTGGCGCCGTAGCGCCTGCGCGCACACCAGCCCCGAGGTGACCGCGCCGACGTAGTTGACCCGGGCGACGGCCGCGGCCGCGATCGGGTCCTGCTCGTCGCGCCGCTGGTCACCGAGCACGCCGAAGGCGAGCAGGACGACGTCGATGTCGCCGTCGGCGAACACCTTGCCGAGGACCGTTTCGTGGGTCTCGACGGCCTCGGCGTCGAAGTCGTGCACGCTGACCTGAGCGCCGAGCGCGGTGAGTTCCTCGGCCGCGGCGCTGAGCGCCGGGGAGGGGCGCCCGGCGAGGTGGACCCGGCGAGTGCGGGCACGGACCAGGCGCCGGGCGGTCGCCAGGCCGATTTCCGAGGATCCGCCGAGCAGGAGCAGGGACTGGGGCTGGCCCAGGGCGTTCTTCACGGGTCACATGCCTTTCTGTGGACTTAGACCGGCCGGCAAATGGGGGGTGGGTGAAGAAGGGGGTCCCCCCGGCCGAAGGTTGGGGGAGGGTCGAGGGAGGGGGCACCCCCGGACGAAGTTTGGGGGAGAGTCTGGGCGGGGCGAAGGAAGGAGCCATTGCGGAGCACTGGCGACGGACGACAACCCGGCCAGGCGAGAGCCTCCCCCACCCTTCGGGCGGGAGGTGCCCCCTTGCCCGCGACGCCGCCCCCAATTTGCCGGCCGGTCTCAGGAGGCAGCCTCCTAGAGGCTCAGCCGGCGGGCGAGATCGGAGGCGAAGCGCCCCTGGGGGTCGATACGGGCGCGCAGCCTGCGGAAGTCGTTGACCGCGGGGTACATCCCGGCCAGGCTCGCCGCGCCCAGCCGGGAGTCCTTGGCCAGGTAGATCCGTCCACCGGCCCGCAGAACCTCCTCGTCGAGCCCGTCCAGGAGCTGTCCGAGGCCGGGCAGCGCGGCCGGGATGTCCAGGGCGAGGGTCCAGCCGGGCGCGGGGAAGGACAGCCAGCCGGGATCGCCGTCACCGAAGCGCTTGAGGACGGCGAGGAAGGCGGGGCACCGGTGCCGGCTGATCGCCTCGACGATGCGCCGGAGCGCCGGCTCCTCCCCGTAGGGGACGACGAACTGGTACTGCAGGAAGCCGCGGCGCCCGTAGATCCGGTTCCAGTCGGGAAGCCCGTCGAGCGGGTGGAAGAACGTGGAGAGCCGCTGCAGCTCGCCTCGCCGTTCGCGGGGCGCTTTTCGGTACCAGAGCTCGTTGAACGCGCCGACCGTCGTCGCGCTGAGCAGACCGCCGGGCAGGCCCCGGGGCACCGACGGCAGGCGGGAGGTGCGGAAGCCGAGGGGGTCGCGGCGCTGCCGGCCGTCGAGCTGGTCCGGGCTCGCATGGTCGCCCCGGGAGAGCACGGCGCGCCCGGTGGACGCTCCGCGCGCGAGCAGGTCGATCCAGGCCACCGAGTAGCGGTAGCGGTGGTCGGTGGCCTCCAGACGGTCCATCAGGTCGTCGAGGTCGACGGCTCGTTCGGTGTCCACGCTCATCAGTGCGGTCTGCACCGGCAGCAGCTGGATCTCGGCACTGAGGACGACCCCGGTGAGGCCCATGCCTCCGGCCGTCGCCCAGAACAGCTCGGGGTCGGTCTCGGGGGTGAGGGTGTGGGTCTCGCCGTCGGCGGTGAGCAGGTCCAGGGAGCGGACGTGACGGGTGAAACTGCCGCTGACGTGGTGGTTCTTGCCGTGGATGTCCGCCGCGATCGCCCCGCCGACGGTGACGTAGCGGGTGCCGGGGGTGACCGGGACGAACCAGCCCAGGGGCAGCAGCAGCCGCATCAGCCGATCGAGGCTGACGCCCGCCTCGCAGCTGACCAGCCCGCGCCTGGCGTCGATGGAGTGGACGGCGGTGAGCGCGGTCATGTCGAGGACGGTGCCGCCCGCGTTCTGGGCGGCGTCTCCGTAGGAGCGCCCGAGGCCGCGCGCGACGACCCCGCGAGCGCCCGCGCTGTGCACCACGTCCGCCAGCTCGGCGGTGGTCGCGGGGACGCTGACCCGGGCGACGGTGGGCGCGGTGCGACCCCAGCCCGTGAGGGCCGTCGTGCGATAGCGGCCGGCGTCTTCTCGCATGTGAGAGAACGTACCGCCTCGGCGGGCGATGGGGCCTCACATACATGCCTTCTCGGCGTATTTGCTGATTTCGGTCGATTGGTTCCCGTACGCGTCAGCGGGCGTACACGGCCACGAAGTCCTTGCTGGACTGCTCGTAGTAGCGGGTGGGTGCGCGGACGAAGTTGACCAGGTTGTGCGGGACCGGGTCGCTCGGCTGCCGGGTCCCGTCGTAGGAGATGAACGACGGCCAGCTGATGTTGATGTCCAGCATCATCGCGGTCACCGCTCCCGCCCGCTGCAGGGTGGTGGCGAGCGTCGACACGGACATGAGCCGCCCGCCGACGTAGATGATGTCGCCGTTGCGGTCGATGCCGACCCCGGAGCGTGCCACGAAGGGGAAGCCTCCGTCGGTCAGCCCCCAGACGCCCGTACCGCCGTAGTACACGGCGTCGGTCACCCGGCCCTGATCGACCAGCGGCACCAGGCACTGGCGTACCCCGACCACGTCCGCGGCCATGCCCACGTCGCGGTTCCACACGCCGATGGTGATCGAGCCGTCCCGGTGGAACACTTCGGAGGCGGCACCGCTGCGCAGCGAGCCGACCGTGTTCCCGTCGAGGTAGAAGCCGCCGTGGGAGTCTCCGTTGGACACCTTGAAGCCGCCGTTGAAGGTGGCCACCAGGCCGGTACGCCGGCCTGGCGCGATGCTGGGCGGCACCGGCCAGCTGCCGCCCGGCTCCAGGACGCCCGGATGCAGCTCGAACCGGAGCGCCGAGTGCCGCATCCACGCCACGCCGACGGGGAACCCGAGGTCCGTGGCGTCGGGACGCATGGTCGTGCTCTGGACGACCGGCTGGCCCTTGACCGTCACCAGTGTGGAGAAGACGCCCTCCCCGGGCTGCGCCGGGCTGACCAGCGGGGGCACCGGGGCATGCATCGGCAGCACCGGGACCGACGGCGGCTCGGGTCGCGTCTTGTCCCGCCCGGTGTCCGGCCGCCCGGCGCGGGAGGAGACGTCGCCCATGACGCACTGGGCAGCCTGCCCGGGCTGCGGACGTTCGATCAGGTCGGCGACGGTGTCCAGCTCGTGGCAGCGGCCCCAGTGGGCCAGCTTGACGATCGTCCCTTCGTCTCCCGGCGCGGCCAGCGCGTCGTTGACGCAGTAGCCCGCGAGGCCGAGCGCGGTCACCGCGACGAGGAGCGTCGACCAGCGGGCGAGCCCCTTGGTTCTTGGGTTTCTCGATGCCACGGGATCCCTCCCGGCCGAGTCGGGGATGGTCACGGCTGGATGGCCAGCCCGATGACGAACAGCACCAGCCACAGCAGTTCCAGGCACAGCATGGGTACGTCCCGGATCAGCAGGTCCTCGATCTGCCCGGTGGTTCCGGTCGCGGTCAGCCGGTCGAACCGGACCAGGGCCGCGACCAGCGGCACCGTGGTGGCGAGGTGCCAGTCCGCGGTCCAGGCGTCGGCCTCGGTCCAGGCCCAGGTGAAGTAGGCCGCGATCATCGCGAGCGCGACCAGCCGCTGGGCGGTGCGCAGCCCGCGCGGCGTGTAGCGGCGCAGCGAGGGACGGTGGCCTGCGGCGGGCGCGCCGAGCGAGGTGAGCTCGGTGAAGCGCTTGGCGACCACCACCAGCAGCGCGCCCAGGCTGCACACCAGGACGAACCATCCGGACGGCGGCACATGCACCGCCGCCGCACCGCCGAGCGCCCGCAGCACGAAGCCGGAGGCGACCACCGCCAGTTCGACGACCGGCACGTGCTTCAGCTTGGCGGAGTAGAGGAACGAGGTGGCCAGGTAGGCGGTGACGGCGAGGATGAGCCCGTACCCAGGCGTCACCAGGCCGACCGCCCAGGCCAGGCAGACGCAGACGCAGGCGAGCGCCAGCGCGTGCGTCTCGCTCAGATCGCCGCAGGCCACGGGCCGCAGGCACTTGCGCGGATGCTGCCGGTCGCGTTCGGCGTCCAGGGCGTCGTTGACGAAGTACACCGCGCAGGAGGCGAGGGTGAACACCACGAAGGCCAGGGTCGCGCCGCCCAGCGCGGTACTGCCGCGGCTCAGTGCGGAGCCGGTCAGCGGGGCGGCGAACACCAGCAGGTTCTTGGGCCACTGGCGGGGCCGGGCGGTGCGGACGGCGGCGACCGGCCAGCGCACCCAGGTCGGTCGGCGCGCGGGAACCAGCGGGGTGACGACGGTCGGAGGCGCGGGCTGAGCCGGCTGTTGGATGGTCATCGCGCGTACACGGCCGTGAAGTCGCGGCTGGTCGACTCGTAGTAGCGAGCGGCCGGCCGCTCCTGGTCCGGAAGCAGCTTGACCGGCGTCGGGTCGGCCGGGTCGGGCGTGGGCCGGTAGTAGACGAAGGACATCCAGGCAGGGTTGATGTCCAGCTGCATCGCCTGGACGCAGCCGGCTCGCTGCAGCAGGTCGGCCAGGGTCCGTACGGACAGGGCCGGACCGTAGACGTAGACGATCCGCCCGTCGCGGGTGACTCCGGCGCCCGAGCGCCAGACGAAGTACTTGCCGGCGATGGTGAGGCCCCAGCCGCTCTCGACGTTGGTGTCGACATCGCCCGGGACCTGGCCGTTGTCCACGATGAGCCTGAGGTTCTGGCGCACGCCGACGACGTCGGGGGTGAGCTTGACGTCGCGGCCCCAGGAGCCGACGGTCAGGTGGCCGTCGCGGTAGAAGACCAGCGACGCCGCATCGGGAGTCAGCGTTCCCTTGGTGATGCCGTTGAGGTAGAAGCCCCCGCGCGCTTCGTTGATCTTGAAGCCGCCGTTGAAGGTCGCCAGCAGTCCGGTCCGGGATCCCGCCGGAATCGAGGGCGGGACGCCCCAGTTGGCCGGCCCCGGGTCGAGCTCGCCCGGGTGGAGCGAGAAGCGGAGCACCCGGGGGTCCATCGAGACCACTCCGGCGACGTACGAGGTGTGCTCCGCGTCGGGGCGCACGTACGCGCCCATCACGGCGGGGGTTCCGCGCACAGTGCCGAGAACCTGCCAGTTGCCCTCACCGGGCAGCGCGGGCCCGGCCGGCGAGACCAGCCTGGGCAGGACGATCGCTGCCAGTGCGGGGGTGCCCGGGTCTCCCTGCGTTCCGACGCCAGTGGGCTTCAACGCCATGTCGGGCCGGCCGCCCACCTTGGGTGGGTGCGCCTTGTACTGGGCGCTCTCCAGGAAGGTCACCACCGGGCCGAGATGGTGGTCCCGCCCCCATTCGGCCACCCGAGCGGCCACGCTGTCGTCGCCGGGCGCGGTCAGCGCCCCGCCGAGCGACCAGGCCAGCCAGCCCGCGAATATCGCTGTCAGCGAGAGCATCGCCTTCGTGGTGCGCAGGGACAGCAGGCGGCGTATCCGGCCTCGCCGGGGCGCTTCGGGGCCCGGATCAGGGGTGTCGGCGTTAGGCCCGTCGGTGTTCGGCGTGTCGGTGTTCGGCGTGTCGGCCTTCGGCATATCGGGATCCGAGAGGGCGAGGTTCTCGGCTGTGGGTTCGGGCGTCGGCGACATTCGTGCACACACCTTCTTCCTGCAGCGCGACCCGGAAACGGGCAGGGAAAAGGGACGGTCGCGTCGGTTCGGTGGCCGCGGGATTCCTTGGGTCGGGCTGCTCGGTTCACGCTAGGCAGTCATCGAGCGCTCCGCCCGTCCGACTAGGCAGTTCGAGGGACGGCCCCGGATCTTCCCGAGCGTGGGAGTCTGCGTGCAGGCCAGGGCCGTGCTACAAGAGCCGGCCGGTCCCGGTCGAGCCATCCGGTCATCGCCCGCCGGACAATCTCCGCTGAGCCGAACAGCGGATCCGACAGTGCGTCAGAAAGCATTCCGCCACCGCCGGTGTTCCCATGGAACGGCGTGGCCTGATCGAGCCTCAGTTTGCGACTGGGCATCAGGCTCCGTCATTCACCTCGCCATTCAGGGGCCACCGATGGGAGTAGACCGATGCCGAAGGGCCCGCGTACGACCAGGACGGTGCTGCGCGGCGTCGGCGCAGCCCTCACCTGCGCGGTCGTGCCGTTCTGCATCGACACGGTGCCGCATCTCCCGTCCGCGTCCGCGTCCCCCTCCCATTCCGCGGCGTCAACCAGGCAGGTGCGGGCCGTCGCGACGCGACCGGCGGCGGCACACACTCCGACGACGCGAGCCGGCAGCGCGGAGCAGGTGCCGCCGCCTTCCTTCCCCGCCGCCTTCCGGGTCGGGGCCGTGTTCTCTCCCGCCGGCTCCTGGCACCACTACTGCACCGCGAGCGTGGTCGACAGCCCGCACCGCAACCTGCTGATCACCGCCGCTCATTGCGTTCACTACGGCAGCGGGAGCGGCTATCGCAGCGGCATCGCCTTCTCCCCCGGCGACGGGTCCGGCCACGGCCCGGCCGGCACCTGGCGGGTGAGCGCCGAACTGGTCGACCCCGCCTGGTCCTCCGCGTCCGACCCGGACGTGGACGTGGCCTTCGTGGTGGTGTCGCCGCTGGCGGGGCGCAACATCGAGGACGTGGTCGGCGGCAATCCGCTGGGAATCGGCCGCCGGCCGGGGCACATCGGTCTGATCGGCTACCCGGACGACTCGGACAGCTCCCACGCGTGCACGGGCACGGTCCGGCAGCGCAGCGCGTCCCAGAACCGCGTCTACTGCCCCGGCTTCACCTCCGGTACCAGCGGGAGCCCCTGGCTGGCCGGCCCGCACGCCGCCTCGGGCAGCGGCACGATCGTCGGGGTGATCGGCGGCTATCACCGCGGCGGCTCCACCCCCGACGTCTCCTACAGCAGCGCCTTCGACGACCGCGTCGCCGCGCTGTACCGACGAGCCGTGACCCTGTGACACCAAGACGAGGCCGGAGGCCCCATGCGTACACGCCCGGTGCAGTTCCCCGCCGCCCTGCTCGCGATCGGCGCCGCGCTCTGCGGCGGCGTGTGGATGATGACTGACGGCTCACGAACCTCGGCCCCGCCCCAGCCGTCGGCTGCCGACGCGTTCCACAGCACCGCCAGGCCAGGGACACCCTCCCCCTCGGCCTCGCCCACCGGCATCATCCCGCTGACGTACTCCGTTCCGGTCCGGCTCCGCATCCCCACCATCGGCGTCGACGCCCCGGTGACCGGGGAGAAGGTCGGCGCGAGCGGCCAGCTGAACGTCCCCCCGGCCGACAACCGCAACCTGGTCGGCTGGTACCAGGACGGCCCGGCGCCCGGCACGGCCGGCAACGCGATCGTGCTCGGCCATGTCGACACCAAGAAGGGCCCGGCGGTCTTCTACGGCCTGGGCACCCTGCACAAGGGCTACACCGTCAACATCGTGCGGGCGGACCGCAGCACCGCAGTGTTCACCATTGACGCCATCGAGGTGTACGCGAAGAACAACTTCCCCTCCGACCGCGTCTACGGCCCCACCGCCCGCCCCGAGCTGCGCCTGATCACCTGCGGCGGCGGCTACACCAAGGCGACCGGCTATCTCGGCAACGTGGTCGTCTACGCCCACCTCACCGGCAGGGGCTGAGCCCCGCCAGACGTCAAACTCGGCTTACGACCTGGGGGTCGTCAGGCGGCACCTACGCGCTCCTGCGTGAGGTGCGCGTACACCACCACATTGCCCAGGTAGCCCCGGCCCTTGCTGAAGCCGCCGCCACAGGTGATCACGCGCAGCTGCGGCCCGGTGGTCGGCCCGTACACCTTCTGGTCGGGGAAGGTGCTCTTGTCGTAGACCTCGATGGCGTCGATTCCGAAGACCGCCACCGTCCCGTCCCGCCGGTCGATCTCGATCGTGTTGCCCTTGTGCAGCGCCCCGAGGTCGTAGAAGACGGCGCGGCCTCGCGCGTTGTCCACGTGGCCGTCGATCAGGGCGTTCCCGACCGCTCCCGGCGTCGGACCGCCCCGGTACCAGCCGGCGAGGTTCCTGTCGTTCTCCGGCGGAACCTGGAGATGGCCCGTGGAGTCGAGGCCCAGCTGCGCCAGAGGGGCGTTCACGCCGATCGTCGGGATCCTGATCCGGAGCGGCACGGAAGGGGCCAGCGGAGGCGGAGGAGGGGGCGCCGGGCTGCGTTCGGCGGAGGGCGACCACGGGTCCCCCTCGGTGTACGGCGCGCCCTGGAACGCGTCGGCGCCGCTCGGCTGCGGCGGCATGACGGTGTGGGTGCCGTCGACGAGCAGCCAGCTGCCGACGGCCAGCGCGGCGATCACGGACAGAGCGGTCAGCCCGCTCGCTTTCGGCCGGTTCTCGGTCATGGCCCTCTTGTTCGCTTCATGGGTCTGTCCGCACAGCCAAGCCCGAACCAGGAACAGACGCATCGTCAAAGGCCACCGAGAGAAGTACAGCTGGCCGAGGAACAACGCCGGTGCCGGCGAGAAGACGCAGGCCAGGACGGTGCTCCGGAGGATTGGCCGCCAGCTCGGCGTGCTGCGCCGAACGAGTGAGAGCGGCGGCCTTCTCAGCTTCTCGGGAGGCCGCTGATCAGGCTCTTGAGGCGGCCCGACACTCCCGGACGCTGGGCGCGCCTGACCGCCCTGGCGTACTTGGGAGAGTCCGGGGAGTAGAACCAGCGGAACCACGGCGAGCCGGGGCGGGCCAGCCGCAGCCCGCCGACCAGCGAGAGGAAGGGGACCAGCAGACCGCCGATGCCCAGCACCAGACGCCCCTTCAGCACCGCCGTCAGCGCCAGTCCGAGCTGAAGCGCCAGGACACCGGCGAAGTACAGCGCGCTTTCGCCCTGGCGCCGGGCGAACGGGTTGGTCGCCACCAGGCCCAGCACGCCGAGGCAGGCGACCCCGACCACCGCGTCCACCGACTTGCGGCCTTCCTGCTCCCAGTAGACATCCGTGAGGTGCAGCCACAGGGCGAACTCGTCCAGGGTGAGCGCGGCGCCGACTCCGAACAGCGCGGCCAGCAGATCGCGCGGGGTGCCGTGCGGTTCGAGCACGAACTCCAGCGGGGCGGCGACCAGTATCACGAAGATCCCCGGCACCAGGTGGTGGATGTGGACGCCGTCCATCTCCACATTCCCGAAAGGCCCTCGTCCGGAGCGGATCAGCCGAACGACCAGCCGCGTCACCATGAACGTGACCACGAAGGCGAGCAGCATGAACACCAGTGCCGAGCGCCCGCTCCCGACGGAGAGGTACAGGTGCACCGGGCCTCCCTCGGGGCGTCGACGGATCGTGGCGCCTTTAGAAATTACCTCTTTCCCTGCTGAATTCGTCCTTTCGGCCAGGGCGAGTCGAGCCGAACAGCGAGCCGTTCGGCCGGGCTTCGGGAACGTCGGGGAGGGGATTGGCTATCCTGGTGCCCTCGACGGCGGAGGGGCTCGCCGTACAACCGCGACCGCTTGTCCGGTCGCCAACGGTCCCTACCTGGCGGTCGTCGCACCCGGCGACCCGGACTCTCAGGTGGGAGACAGATGACCCGGTCACCGCAACGGCAGTGGGACGTCCTCGCCGTCATCGCCCTCGGCGGCGGCCTGGGCAGCGTCGCCCGCTACGGGCTCGCGCAGGCCTGGCCCACTCCGGCCGGGGGCTTCCCCTGGGCCACGTTCAGCACCAATATCCTCGGCAGCCTCGCCCTGGGCGCGCTGATGGTCTACGTGCTGGAGGTCTGGCCGCCCTCCCGCTACCGCCGCCCCTTCATCGGCGTCGGTGTCATCGGCGGCTTCACCACGTTCTCGACCTATATGGCGGAGACCCGCAGTCTGATCGCGGCCGGGCGGCTCTCGGTGGCCGATGCCTATGCCCTGACCAGCCTGATCGCGGGCCTGGCCGCGGTGTGGACCGGGATCGTGCTCGCGCGCCGCGCCGCCGGGCTGCCGGTACGGCGCGGACCGCGCCGCCGCTCCCGGCCGTTCCCGGCCGCCCCGCCGGTCCCACCGGCCCCACCCGGGGCGCCCACCCCGTCCGCCGCGCCTGCCGCCCCCTCCGTCGAAGCCGAAGGACGTCCGCGATGAGCCCGAGCCTGCACCGGCACCGACCCGAGGAAGCGGCGCCAGCGCGTGAACCCCGCGAGCCGCTGCAGGGCCGGGCCCTTCGCCTGACCGCCTACCTCGGCGACGGCGACCAGTACCGGCACCGGCCGCTGTACACCGAGATCGTCCACCGCGCGCACCGGGCCGGTCTGGCCGGGGCGAGCGTCTTCCGCGGCATGGAGGGCTTCGGGGCAGGCTCCCGGATCCACACCAGCCGGTTGCTCGACCTGGCCGAGAACCTGCCGGTGGCGGTGGTCCTGATCGACACCCCCGAGCGCGTCCGCGCCTTCCTTCCCGAGCTGCGGGAGCTGGTCGGCGACGCGCTGGTCACCCTGGACGAGGTCGAGATCCTGCAACCGGAACCGGAGCCCAGCTGATGCCCGTGCTGCTGGTGTTCCTCGGCGGCATGGTCGGCGCCCCCCTGCGCTATCTCGCCGACCGCACCGTGCAGGCCCGGCACGACGGTGTCTTCCCGTGGGGCACCTTCGCGGTCAACGTCGCCGGCTCGTTCGTGCTGGGCGCACTCGGCGCGGCCACCGCGCACCACCACCTGCCGGCGGATGTGGGTCTGCTCCTCGGCACCGGCCTGTGCGGGGGGCTGACCACCTTCTCGACCTTCACCTTCGAGACGATCCGCCTGTTGGAGGACGGCTCGCTGGCCGAAGCCGGGCTCAACGCCGTCGGCAGTCTCGCCGTCGGCCTGACCGCGGCGGCGCTGGGCTACGGGCTGCTCACCTGGCTGTGACGTCCAGAGAGAATTCGAGCGGTGACTCCCGGGGACGGCGGGCGGCGTGAGGCCATATCGGTCCCCTGTGTTATGTCCTACTATGAAGAGCTATGGTGCCCTGCTGTCTTTCCCTTTCGGAAGGGGTGCACTGTGCGACGTCAGAACTGGACTCCCGGCTGGATAGACCTCGACACGCCCAACGCCGCCCGGATGTACGACTATTACCTCGGCGGTTCGCACAACTTCGCGGCCGATCGCGAGACGGCCCGCAAGGCGATCGCACTCTGGCCGGAACTCCCGATGATCATGCGCGCGAACCGGGCCTTTCTGCGGCGCTCCGTCCACTACCTGGCGGGCGAGGGAATCACCCGTTTCCTGGACATCGGCTCCGGCATCCCAACGCTCGGCCCGGTGCACGAGGTCGCCAGGGAGGTCCACCCCGAGGCCCGGGTGGTCTACGTGGACCGGGATCCGGTGGCCGTCGCGCACAGCCGGCTGCTGATCGAGGACGACCCGCAGAGCCAGGTGGTCGAGGCGGACCTGACCGACCCCGGGGACCTGCTCTCCCAGCCCGAGGTGCAGGAGCTGCTGCGTCCCGGCGATCCCGTGGGCGTCCTGCTGGTGGCGGTGCTGCACTTCGTCACCGACGCCCAGGATCCGCACAAGATCGTTGCGGTGCTGCGGGACGCGCTGCCGCCGGGCAGCGCCCTGGTGCTCTGCCATGCGGCCCTTGAAGGCCGTCCCGACCAGGCAGGACCGCACCAGGAGATCTACTCGCGCACCGCCACCCCGCTGACCATGCGTACCCAGGAGCAGATCACTGCGTTCTTCGACGGCTTCGAGCTAGTCGAGCCCGGCGTCGTGTGGTTGCCGCAGTGGCGTCCTGACAGTCAGAGGTCCGTCGGTTCCCATCCTGAGCGGATGACCGGCCTGGTCGGGGTGGGGCGTCGTCCGTGACTGCTGCGCCGGTCACAGCACGCGGCTCGGCCGCGGACTTCCACGAGGCCTGGGAGGAACTGCTGCACGGGCAGGGCATGGCCATGCACCCCCGGACGCTGCGCCGGATCGCCGCGAGCACCTCCGGGCTGCTGCACCGGGCCAGGGACGAGACGCCGTTCGACCCGGCACTGGCCGAGGAGGCCGCCGCGGTACTGGTGAACGCGCAGTTCACCGATCCGCAACTGCTCGCCGAGGCGGTGGAACTGCTGCAGACGCAGCTGGTGCCGGACGAGCGCGGGCCCGACATCTGCCAGCCCGCCCTGGCCGGCGCGTTCGCGGCCGGCTGGGCGGCGGCGCTGCGCGACCGGACCCTGCGCGACCAGGAGTCGATCCGGGTGGCGGCCGACTCCGCCCGCCGGGAGGCCGAGCAGGCACTGCACGCCTCGGAGGCCCGGTTCCGGGCGCTGTTCGAGAACGCGGCGATCGGTATCGGGGTCGGCGACGTGGAGGGCAACATCCTGGCCGCCAACCGGGCCCTGCTGGAGATGTTCGGAGCCCGCCTGGAGGATCTGCAGGGCCGCAAGGTGAACGATCTGGTGCATCCGGAGGACTCCCCCGACGTCTGGGGCGCGTACGACGAGCTGATCGGCGGCAGGCGCGAGTGCTTCCAGTGCGACAAGCCGTACTACCGGGGCGACGGCGAGGTGGTCTGGACGCATCTGACCGTCTCGCTGATCAGGGACGAGGACGGATCCCCGTGCTACCAGGTCGCGATGCTGGAGGACATCACGGACCGCTACCGGCTGCAGGAGCGGCTGCGCCACCAGGCCACGCACGACCCGCTGACCGGGCTGCCCAACCGTGCGGCCTTCTTCGAGCACCTGGAGGAGCTGTTCGACAAGGCCGGTCCGCACACCCGGTTCGGGCTCTGCTACGTCGACCTGGACGGCTTCAAGGTGGTCAACGACAGCCTCGGCCACGACAGCGGGGACCAGCTGCTGGTCGAGGTGGCCGCGCGGCTCAAGGCCGCGCTGACACCGATGGGGCACCTGGTGGCGCGGCTGGGCGGCGACGAGTTCGTGGTGCTGCTGGAGGACAGCGGCGGAGAGCACGAAGCGGTCGCCGTGGCGAGGACCGTGCTGACCGCGCTGGACGATCCGGTGCTGATCGGGGGCCACCGCCTCGCGGTCGGGGCCAGTATCGGCGTGCTGGAGCGCCCGGTGGCCACCACCACCCCGGACGCGGCCGTCCGGGCCGCTGACCTCACCCTGTACCGCGCCAAGGAGGCCGGTCGCGGGCGGTGGACGCTCTTCGACGCGCAGAGCAACGCCCGCGCGGTCAGCAGGTACACGGTGTCCGTGCGGATGCCCGTGGCGCTGGAACGCGGCGAGTTCTTCATCGACTACCAGCCGCTGCGCTCGCTGGCCGACGGATCGCTGGTGGCGGTCGAGGCGCTGGTCCGCTGGCGGCACCCGCTGCTGGGCGTGCTCGGCCCGGACGAGTTCATCGCCACGGCGGAGGACACCGGGCTGATCCTGCCCCTGGGCCGCTGGGTGCTGGAGCAGGCCTGCGCCCAGGCGGCGGGCTGGGTGCACAGGTTCGGCTCCGCCGCTCCCCAGCTCAACGTCAACATAACGGCCCATCAGGCACGGAACCGGGGCCTCGTGATCGACGTCGACCGGGTCCTCCAGGCGACCGGTCTCGACCCGGCGCTGCTGCAGCTGGAGATCACCGAGAGCACGGCGGTGGGACCGCAGGACGAGTCGCTCGGCGTGCTGCAGGAACTGGTGGAGCTGGGGCTCTCGCTGTCCGTGGACGACTTCGGCACCGGCTGGTCCAATCTGGCCTATCTGCGGGACCTGCCGGTGTCGGCGCTGAAGCTGTCGGGTTCGTTCGTCGGAGACCTGAACGAGTCGGAGCAGCCGACCGAGGCGGAGTGCGTGGGCTGGCGGATCGTCAGCGGCATGGTGTCGCTGGCGCACACCCTCGGGCTCACCCTGACCGCCGAGGGCGTGGAGACCGAGGCCGCTGCCGACCGACTGCGGATGCTGGGCTGCGACTGGGGCCAGGGCTGGCACTTCGGCCGACCGGTACAGCCGGACCAGATCGACCGTCTGATCGCCGCTGCTCACATAGTGTAGTCAAACTGGGTTCTTTGACCGAAAAGTGACGAAAATCCAAGAAATCTCTTGACTCTGCGTGAGGGAAGTCGCGATGATGAGTGCCTGGCACCGCGACAGCGCGGACAGTACATATGCCAGTTTGGTGGTCGACGCTTCGGCGTCCGAGATCGACCGGTAGCCCGGGGGAACGGCTACCAAGGGGCCTGGGAACGGCTTCGAGCCACGTCACCGCTCCGTCGATCGTCCAGTCGTACACCGGGGCTGCCCTGCGCCTCGACCTCCCAGGGCGCACCCGGTGAAGCACGGTGGTGCCGCCGATGCGACCTGCCGTCATCCCGTGCGGAGAGGCTGTCTCCGATGAGCACCACCCTGCCCAGAACAACCACGCCCGCAACCGCTTTGCCCTCAGCCGGCGGGGGCTCGACCGCCCTGCGTGGCAGCAGCTCCGGCCGCCGAAAGAGCGATCTGGCCGCGAACCGGCCGCCGATGCGGCGCCGCGCGACCGACCTCCCGCAGATCCGACACACCGTCAGCCTGGTCGTCCCCGCGCACAACGAGGCCCGCAACATCCCCTGGGTCTTCGAGCAGATCCCGCGCTGCGTCGACGAGGTCCTCCTCGTGGACGGCTCCTCCAGCGACGCGACGCTGCGGATGGCGGCCCTGTGCCTGCCGACCGTGCGGATCGTGCAGCAGCAGGGCCCCGGCAAGGGCAACGCCCTGCGCACCGGCTTCCTCGCCGCCACCAGTGACTACGTGGTGATGATGGACGCCGACGGCAGCATGTGGCCCGGTGAGATCCCGCACTACCTGCACTTCCTGGAGCACGGCTATGACTTCGTCAAGGGCTCCCGGTTCGTCGCGGGCGGGGGCTCGCTGGACATCACCCGATTCCGCTCGCTCGGCAACCGCGTCCTGCTCGCCGTGGTCAACCTGCTCTACGACGCCGCGCTGACCGATCTCTGCTACGGCTTCTGCGCCTTCCGCCGGAGCCTCCTGGACGAGCTGGACCTGTCCGCGTCCGGCTTCGAGATCGAGGCCGAGATGATCGCGCACGCCCTCCGCTCGGGACTCCGGATCGCCGAAGTGCCGAGCCTCGAACTTCCCCGCCGCAGCGGGCGCTCGCACCTGCACGCCGTCTCCGACGGCCGCCGGGTGCTGCGCACCCTTGTCGCCGAGCGCCCCGGCGCCCGGTCCATGGCACCCGCGGCGGCGGGGGAGAAATGATGAACGGCACCGACCGGTGCACCGCTGCGGCCTGCCCCTGCCTCGCCGCCCGCGAATCGCCATACACACCCGTACGTGTCGCGCTGTGCTCGCCGGGCGGACTCGGGCCGATCGACGGGGACGGGTACGTGTTGGCGTTGGTGCGGCCGTATGGACACCCGCTCGGACTGGTCACCGCCACCGGCACACCCGGCGAGCCCGCCGGACTGCGCCGGGCGCCGGCCGGTGCCGCCGCTCGCGAGCACACGTCAGGGATGCCGCATCGAACTGGGGAGCTGAGCCCGCCATGTCCGCGCCCGGAACCACCCTCTCCGTGGTCATCTGCGCCTACACCACGGATCGTTGGGACGACCTGTCCGCAGCGATCGAATCCGTCCAGGCCCAGCGCGAGCCCGTCGACGAGCTGCTGCTCGTGGTGGACCACTGCCCCGAGCTCGCCGCCCGGGCCAGGGCCGAGATGTGCGGGGTGCGCATCGTCACCAACCGGGAGCGCCAGGGCCTCTCCGGGGCCCGCAACAGCGGGGTGGACGTCGCCTGCGGCGACGTCGTCGCCTTCCTGGACGACGACGCGGTCGCCGACCCGGACTGGTCCGGCCGGCTGCTCTCCGGCTACCGCGATCCGCGGGTGCTCGGCGTCGGCGGCCTGGTGCGCCCGTGGTGGGAGACCGGCCGACCGGCCTGGTTCCCGCCCGAGTTCGACTGGGTGGTCGGCTGCTCCTACCGGGGGTTGCCGCAACACCGTTCCGCCGTCCGGAACTTCATCGGCGCGAACATGTCCTTCCGCCGCTCCGAACTGCTGGCAGTCGGCGGTTTCCGTACCGACCTGGGACGGGTCGGCAGCCGACCGCTGGGCTGCGAGGAGACCGAACTGTGCCTGCGGGTCAGCGCCCACAACCCCGATGGCGTACTGCTCTACGAGCCGACCGCAGCCGTCCGCCACCACGTTCCCCGGGCCCGCACCAGCTGGGCCTACTTCCGCTCGCGCTGCTTCGCGGAGGGCCTCTCCAAGGCCGCGGTGGCACGCCACGCAGGCGCCGGCCCGGCCCTCGCCAGCGAGCGGACCTACCTGCGCTCGACCATCCCGCATGCCCTCGCGCGCGGACTGCGGTCCCGTGCGGGCACGCACCGCAGTACGGTCGTGGCTCTGGCGACCGGGGTCGGAGCCACCCTGCTCGGCTACGGCACCGGCCGGCTGCGCGGCACCCCGCGCGACGGTCGCCGCGACCGCGCGGGCCCGGCGGCCAGAGGTGCGCCATGAGCGCCGTACCGGTCTTCATGAGCGCCGTACCGGTCTTCCTGTACCACTCGGTCGCGGAGGATCCACCGGCCTGGATCGCTCCGTACACGGTGACGCCGCGCGCCTTCGTCGAGCAGCTGGACCGGATCGCGGACGGCGGACTCACCGTCGTCCCGCTGCGCCGCCTGGTCTCCGCGCAGCGCGGCGGGCCGCCGCTGCCGCCGCACGCCGCAGTGCTCACCTTCGACGACGGATACGCGGACTTCTACTGGACCGTCGCCCCGCTGCTCTCCGGCCGCGAGCTGCCGGCCACGCTCTACATCACGACGGGGGCGATCCACCCTCCCGGCGGAAGACCCACCGGCAGTCTGCTGCCCCCCGCCGCGATGCTGAACTGGCGTCAGGTCTCCGGCCTCGACGCCTACGGGATCGAGATCGGCGGCCACTCGCGGACGCACCCTCAGCTGGACACCCTGCCCGGACGGCGGCTGTGCGAGGAGATCGTGCTCTGCAAGCGCGAACTGGAGGACGCGGTGGGCCACGGGGTGTCCTCCTTCGCCTACCCGCACGGCTACTCCAGCCAGGCAGTACGCCGCAAGGCACGGAAAGCCGGCTGGACCTCGGCCTGCGCCGTCGGCCACGCCTTCAGCTCGCCGGGCGACTCCCCGATGCGGATCGCCCGTCTGATGGTCGGCGCCGACACCACGCCGGAACTCTTCCAGATCTGGGTGGAGGGACGCGGCGCCCCGGTGGCACCGATCCCGGAGCGGCTACGGACCAAGGGGTGGCGCGCCTACCGACGCATCCGCGCGGGTCTGGGCCACCCGGTCGCCGGCTAGAGCCTGTCCCAGCACCGCCAGCCACCGTCACGAGACATGAAGGCCTCCCAGATGTGAGGGAAGGAGTGTGATCCGGGTGTGCACTGCGGCAGGCGCGGTCTTCCTCGCCCAGCATCTGGGCGCGCGGGACGTCGGCGGCCGTCGGGTGGTCGAGGTCGGCTCCCGCGACGCGCGGGGTGCGGTCCGTTCCATCGTGATGCCGCTGCGCCCGGCCGAGTACGTCGGCGTCGACATGGCTTCCGGTCCGGGTGTCGATGTCCTGTGCCCTGCCGAGCAGTTGATCGGCCGCTTCGGGGAGTCCTCGTTCGACGTGGTGATCAGCACCGAAATGCTCGAACACGTGAGGGACTGGCAGGCGGTGGTCCACAACCTGAAGGGGGTCCTGCGCGACCGGGGACTACTGCTCATCACCACCCGCTCCCGCGGCTTCGAGTACCACCCGTACCCGTTGGACTTCTGGCGCTTCGAGGTGACCGACCTGGCCGCGATTTTCGGAGACCTCGGAATCGAGGTGCTGAGGCGGGACGAGGAGTTCCCAGGTGCGTTCCTTCGCGCCCGTCGACACAACCCGTTGGTCGAGCGGGATATGTCCGCCTATCCCGCCTATTCGATCGTCAGGCGGCACCAGGCCCGCACCATCACCCCGCTCGATGTCGCCGCAGCGCGCCTGCTGAGCGCAGGGAAGGCCGCTACCGGACACATGTTCCCGCTCGCCGCCAGAACGGCGACCAGACGGGTCATCAATCGCCTGGCCACCAGATGGGAACCGTCGGGATGAATGCACCGGCAGGACGGGTCTTCTTCCGCACCACCGCCGTGCGGCGCTCGCCCACGGCCGTGCTGCTGACGGCCGTCCGCCAGTACGACCCCCTGCTGCGCAACGGACACCTGCTGACGGTCAGCTCACTGCTGACTGCCGGAGTCGGAGCCGCCTACTGGGCACTCGCCGCCCACCTGTTCGGGCCCGGGTCGGTCGGCCGCGGCTACGCCGCCGTGTCCGCGATGATGTTCCTCGGCGGGATCGGGCAGCTCAACCTGGTCAACACGATGATCCGGTTCGTCGCGCCCGCGGGGGCCCGCACCGGCCGACTGGTCGCCGGGGCCTACCTCGCGGCGGTGACCTGTGCGCTGCTCCTCGGCGCCGGATTCGTCCTGCTGATCCCGCGGTTGGCCTCAGGTCTGTCCTTCCTGCACACCCCGCTCGTCGGCGCCGGGTTCGCCGCCGCCACCGCCGGCTACGCACTCTTCGTCCTCCAGGACGGGGTACTGACCGGGCTGCGCCGGGCGGACTGGGTGGTCGCCGAGAACGCCCTCTTCGCAACGGTGAAGGTGCTGCTGCTGGCACTGTTCGCGGCGGCCGGTCCGCTGAGCGCGATCCTCGGGTCCTGGGGAGTCGGTCTGGTCGTCTCCCTCGTCTTCACCAACACCTTTCTCTTCGTCCAGGCGATCCCCCGGCACCTGCGGCGGGCCCCGGCCGAGCGTTCCGCACCGGCCGTGCCCACCGTGCGGTATCTGGCCGCCGACTGGACCGCCTCGATGTGCTGGCTGGCCGCCACCACTCTTCCCCCGATCATCGTGCTGGACCGCCTGGGCGCCGCCAGGAGCGCCTACTTCTCGATCGCCTGGCTGGTGGCCTACGCGCTGTACCAGTTCGCGATCAACATGTGCGCCTCGCTCATCGTCGAGGCGACCGGCTCTCCCGGCGAGCTGCGGCGCCACTGCCTGCACGTGCTGCGCCACTCGGGCTCGCTGCTGGCGCTCGGGACGCTGCTGGTCGCGGTCGCGGCCCCCTGGCTGCTGGCCGTCTTCGGCCCCGCCTACGCAAGTGGCGGAGTGGTGGCGCTACGACTCCTCGCCCTGTCGGCCCTCCCCAACCTGGTGGTGTGCGTCGCGGTCGCGGTCTGCCGGGTGCGGCGCCGGATGCGGGTCGTCGTCGCGTCGCTGGCCGTGCAGGCGATCCTGGTGCTGGGTCTGACCGTGGTGCTGCTGCGACCGATGGGCGTCGCCGGCGCCGGGATCGCCTGGCTCGTGGCGCAGTGCGTGGTGGCGGGCGGCCTGCTGTGGCGGCGCTCGTGGTGGCTGCCGGAGCCCGCCGCCGAGGGATCGGCCCGCGAAAGCGCCACCTCGCCGGTAGCGGTCCGCCGGACAGGGCCTGGTTGGATGCCGCTGCGCGGCCTGCTGCCCATCCGCCGGCCGGGACTGATCTACCGGCCCGCCGCCCGGCTGACCGCCCGCCGGCTCGCCCTGCGGATCGACCCGGTCGACGCTCCCTCCCTGCACCGATCCCCGCAGGGGCGCTCGGACGTCCTGGTGTTCCGCCTGGAGGATGCCGGGGCGCCGGCCCTCGCCGTCAAGCACCCGAGGAACTCGCGGGCCTCGGCGACCCTCGCCCGCGAATGGGACGTGCTGCGACAACTGGAGGCGGACCCACGGCTGGGTGAGTGGCGGCGTCTGCTGCCCCTGCCCGTCTCCAGGCAGCTGGACGAACAGCTGCCGATGGTCACCCAGTGCTGGCTGCCCGGCGTCAGCGCGGAGGACTACCTCAGGAAGTTCCCCCGGCACACCCGGCAGGTGGCGGCCGCCTCGCTCACCGCCGTGCACGGGCTGCACCGGGCGACCGGGCGCGCGGAGCGCGTCAACGGCCGGATCGACGAGTGGGTCGGGCCCCGCCGGGCCGTCCTGTCCGACCAGATCGAATGGTGCCGGGCGGGCCCGGGAGCGGCTGGGCTGGACGCGCTCAGCGACCGGGTGCACGAGGAACTGGCGGGCCGGCCGATGACGATCGCCTGGATCCACGGGGACTTCGCGCCCGGCAACGTCCTGCTGGCCGAGAACGGCAACCGGGTCACCGGCCTGCTCGACTGGGGCGGTGCCGGCGCGGACGCCCCGGCCGGCATCGACGCGCACACCTTTGTCCTCGCGCTCCGCTGCCGGCTGGCCAACCGGTCCTGGGGCAGCCTGGTCACCGAAGTCCTCCGCGCGGGCTCGCTGCCGTCCGAGGACCGCGCACTGCTCGACGCCGCCGGAGTCGACGATGCCCTCGGACGCACCGCGCTGCCCCTGCTCGCCTGGCTCTGGCACGTGTCGTCGAACCTGGACAAGTCGCCCCGCTACGGGCGCAGTCGTTGGTGGGTGGTGGCCAACGTCGTCCCCGTCCTCTCGGAGGTGGCGCGATGGCCGGAACGCTGAGGTCGCCGCCGGTGGACACAGCCGGGGCGCCGCGACCCGAATCGGCGCCACCCGAACGGGCCGACGAAGCACGCCGGCGCCACGTCCGGACGAAGTCGAGCCGCTCGACGACGGCCCGCACGATCGTGAGCCGCGCCGTGCCGCCGGTGGCGATCCTGCTCTGGTTCCTGTCGCTGCGCCGGGTGCACCTGGAGCGGATGGGCGACCTCGGCCTGCTGGAGGTGCTGCCGGTACTGTTCTGGATCGCGCTGGGCCTGCTCACCCTCGGCTTCGTGGTCACCCTGCGCGCCGAGCGGGTCGGCCGCGTCTGGCCGGCGGTGTACGTGGTAGCGCTGATCGCCATCCTCCACGCGACCCCCAGCGTGCTGTACCCCACCCTGCGCTACTCGTGGGCCTGGAAGCACGTCGACGTGGTCGACGCCCTGCTGCGCAACGGTGGGGCGGTGCCCCATCCCGGCTGGCTGGACATCTACAACCAGTGGCCGGGCTTCTTCGTGGCGAACGGACTCGTCCTTCGCTTCACCGGCCTGCACTCGGCGATGGGCTACGCGCACTGGGCCACGCCGGTCGCCAATGTGCTGCTGATCGGTCCGCTGCTGCTGCTGTACCGGACGATCACCCATGACCGGAAGCTGATCTGGGGCGCGGTCTGGATCTTCTTCTCCTGCTCGTGGATCGGCCAGGACTACTTCGCCCCGCAGACCTTCGGCTTCCTGCTGTTCGTCACCGTGATCGCGCTGGTCCTGAAGCAACTGCCGACCCAGGGGCCACCGGGCGCGCATCCCGTGCACGCCTGGGTGGCGCCGCATCGGCCTGCTCGCGGGAGCTCGGGTGGCGGCTGGCGGCCGGGCCTGTTCGTCATGGTGGTGCTGATGGAGGCCGTGCTCGTCTCCTCGCACCAGCTCACCCCGCTGATGCTGATCGCCACCCTGACCGTGCTCTCGCTCCCGCGCCGCAACCGGGGGACCGTGCTGCCCGTCCTGGCCTGCGCGGTGCTGCTCCAGGCCGTCTGGTTCTGCACCGTGGCGCGCCCGTACATCACGGCGAATCTCGGGAACTTCATCAAGGCGGTCACCTCGCCCGACTCCAATGCCCCGACCTGGCTGACCGGGCTCGGCACCCCCGCACCGGGCCAGATCCTGCTGGCCTGGGTCGACCGCAGCCTGTCGGCCGCGGTGATCCTGCTGGCCGTGATCGCGCTGTTCCGCCGACCTTGGACCCGCCGCACCGCGCTCCCGCTGCTCGCGGTCGCGCCGTTGCCGATGCCCGCCCTGAACAGCTACGGCGGCGAGATGATCTTCCGCGCGTTCCTGTTCTCGCTGCCCGCCACCGCGATGCTGATCGCCGCCCTGGTCATGCGCGCCAGGCCGCCGATCCGGCTGAGAGCGGTGGCGTCGTTCGTCCTGCTGCTGTGCTTCCTCGGCGGCCTGGTGTTCGGCTACTACGGCAAGGAGCAGATGGAGTACTTCACCGCCAGGGAAGCCGCAGCGACCGCCTATCTGGACCGGGTGGCACCGACCGGATCCACGATCGTCTCGGTCACCAACAACATCCCCAACATCGACAACGACTACGACCTGCACAACCGGGTGGTCATCGCCTGGAACTCGACGCAGAACCGGCGCTTGCTGCTCCGCGACCCACTGGCCGGCCTGGAGGAGGCCGTGGCCCTCGACGCGCCGCCGGGCCCGGTGTACCTCATCCTCAACCGAGGCCAGACCGCGGAGTGCTACATCACCGGCGTGCTGCCGGCCAACACGGTCAGCAGGCTGGAGGCCGCGGTCGACCGGTCGCGGATCTTCGCCCCGGTCTTCCGCAACGCCGACGCGGTGGTCTACGTGCTCGTGGACCGCACCGCCCCCGCGCTGCAGCCACGTCCTCAGCAGGCGAAGCAGTCCCAGCAGTCCCAGCAGTCACAGCAGCAAGGAGGAGGACGCTGATGTCCTGGATCCTCGCCCGGTACGGGCTCGTTCTGTCCGGCTGGTTGGCGCTCGCCGCTACCACCCTGCCCGCCGGGCTGATGCCCCTGCGGGCCGTGGTCACGGCCGCCTTCCTCCTCGTCTGCCCCGGGGCGGCAGCCCTGCGGCTGACCCATCCGACCCATCACGGGCACGGGCTGGAGCGGCTCGAGTTCGTGGTCCTCAGCGTGGCGTTCAGCATCACGATCGACACGCTGGTCGCCGAGGCGTTCTTCTTCAGCCACTCGATCAGCACCATGCGCGCCATCGGCGCCCTTGCCGTCCTGACCTCGCTGATGGCGCTGTATCCGGTGCGCGACCTGTGGCTGCACGCCAGAGCTGCGGCGGCCGACGGACGGCGGGAACGGAGACTGGGGCCATGAGGAAGGTGCACCCCTCCCGCGCCGCGCGGCGCAGCGGCCGAGGCCGGGGACCAGGCCGGGGCCGGGGCCGGGGCCGCGTCGCCCGGGCTGTCGGGGCCGGCCTGCTGGCTCTGGTCGCCGCCGCCGCCGGTTGCTCGAGCGGCGGCCCGGGCCCCCAGCCGGACGCGGCCGGTTCCTGGCATCTGGTCTTCAAGGACGACTTCACCGGCTCCACCCTCGACACCTCCCGCTGGGCCAAGTGCTACGACTGGAACAACCACGGATGCACCAATGCCGGGAACCACGAGTCGGAGTGGTACCTCCCCGGACAGGTGTCGGTCGGAGGTGGCGCCGCCACGCTCAGCGCCACCCGCACGGCCACCACCGGGTCCGACCGGCGCACGTACGGGTGGGCCTCGGGAATGATCTCCACCGGGCGGGACAGCTGGGACGGCACGCCGAAGTTCACCTTCACCCACGGCTACGTCGCGGCGGGAGTCCAGGTACCCGCGCAGCAGGGCATGTTCCCGGCGTTCTGGCTGATGCCCGCCTCGCGGGTCGCCCCGCCGGAGCTCGACGTGGCGGAGTTCCTCAGCACCTCGCACAACGTCCAGATGACGGTGCACTGGAAGGGCGCGAGCGGCAAGGACCAGTTCCAGGCCGGGACCTTCGGGCCGCAGGACTTCCCTTCCGGGTACCACGTCTTCGCACTCGACTGGGAGGCGGACTCGCTCACCTGGCTCGTCGACGGGGTGGCCCGGTACTGGGTGACCGACCCGTCGAAGATCCCGAACGTCCCGATGGAGATCCTGTTCGACCTCGCCGTGGGCGTCCCCATCCAACCGCCGGCCTCGGTGAACTCGGCACAGATGAAGGTGGACTGGGTACGCGTCTGGCAACACTGACGGGACATCCGACAGCCTGGGCCGGCAACGCGGCAAGCGGAGGTGCCGGGCGGTGGGCGCCCGAACCCTATCGCCCCCCAGGCCGTAAGCCGGACAGGTCGTAAGCTCGTGTGCTCGTCCCGGCGGACGTGGCGCAGCGCGCGCAGGTAGCCCACGGGCCCGTAGAGCAGGCCCAGCAGCTCGGTCGCGGAGAGCCGCCACGACCAGTCGGCGTCCAGGCTCGGCCGGGCGCGTGCGCGGTCGGCGGCGAAGGCGACGCCGCGTGGGAGCCTGCGCAGCAGCGCGGGCACCATCTGCGGCTCGCGGGCGACGGAGGCGGCGAGGTAGGCCCCGAAGCCGGCGCCGTAGCCGAACGCCTGCGTGGCCAGCGCGTCGTCGGTTCGGCGGTTGCGGTGCCAGACCACGGCGTCCGGCGCGTAGGCGACCGTGCGCCCGTCGGCCAGCACCCGGAAGAAGGTCAGCAGGTCCTCGCCGCCCCGGGCCCGGGTGCCGGGGCCAGTGGCCAGGTCGAAGCCGCCCAGGTCCCGCAGCAGGTCGGTCCGCACGGCCATGTTGGCGCCGGAGCCGAACCGTCCGGCGGTGAACGGGAAGAGCGGGTCGGCGGGCGGGTCGTCCAGCGACCACCGCTTGGGGGCGAAGCCCTTGCCGAAGTCGCCGTGCCGCGCCAGAGCGGCCTGGGCGGCGGTCTCCAACTCGGCGGCCAGGATGAGCCCGGTCACGCAGCCGATCGCCGCCGACTCCGCGAAGGTCTCCGCAGTCGCGGCCAGCCAGGCCGGATCGACCAGGGTGTCGTCGTCGGCGAAGGCGATGATCCGCCCGCCGGCCGCCGCCAGGGCCCGGTTGCGCGCGCGGGACAGGCCGGCGATCGGTTCGCGCAGGTAGCGAACCCGGCCCGGATACCGCTCGCGCACCATGCGCGCCGAGTCCTCGCTGTGCGGGGCGTTGTCCACGACGATGACCTCGAAGTCCGGATACTCCACCCGGAGGATCGAGTCCAGGCAGTCGCGCAGCATCATCGGCCGGTCGTGGGTGCCGACGACGACGCTGATCGGCGTCGCGTCGCGGAGGACCTCCGCGCGGGCCGCGAGGCAGCGGTGGCCGGGACCGCCGTCGAGTGCCTGCTCCCGGTCGGCCGTCAGGTGGCGGTCGATCGCGCCGGCGAGCTCGCGCTGAGCGGTTTCGAGCACCTCGCGGCGCAGCACCTCGGCGTCCTCGGCGACGACGTTGACCAGACCGAGCGGATGCCCGTGCAGCCGGACCAGGACCAGCGCCGGTCCGTAAGGGGGGACAGCCGCAGCGCCGGTGGGCTGCAGCGGCGCTCGTTGTTCGGCGAGTTCCATGTCGAGCACGCGGACCGGGCGGTAACGCTCAACCACCGTGGCGTGCGTACCGTTCAGCGTGGCACCGGGAGACCTACGACCTGGGGAGCGATAGGGCTCGGGCGCACGCCGCCCGGCACCTCCGCTTGCCGCGTTGCCGACACGCCCGAGAAGCGCCGCTACGAGGGCGCCCCGGCGCCTTGCCATCGAAGGCAGCAGACGGCGAGCGCTGACCCGAGCCCTATTGCTCCCCGGGTCGTCTCCCAGGTCGTCAGTACCGGTCATCACTCCTCCGCCCGGACGGGGCCCTCCAACCAGGGTGCACCGCGCGAGGCCTTGGGGCATATTCTCCGTTCGCCAACGAACCGATGTCTCCGGGGCGGGGCGTCAGCCGCTCCGCCAGCGCGCCGCCTCCTCCAGGACGGGGGCCACGTTGCGGGCCACCCACCAGCGGCTGCGGGCGTAGCGGGGGGACTTGGCCACGTTCGCCCAGACGTGCCACAGCCAGGTCAGCAACGGCAGTTCGAGGCCGGTCCAGGCCTCCGTGCGTCCCGCGGCCTGATCCCTGTCCGCACGGCTGTCGGCGATCATGCGCAGCTCGGCGGGTTCCAGGGAGCCGGCCCGCAGCACGCTCCTGACCGCGCTCCCGAGCTCCTGACCGCCGAGCAGGCAGCGGAGCGTCAGCACAAAGGTGCACGCGTCGATCTCCGAGGGCCCGTCCGCCCGCGCGCCGCCCCAGTCGACCACCCCGGTGACCCGGGTGCGGTCCTCGCTCAGCAGGATGTTGCCGGGAGCGAAGTCACCGTGGGTCCATGCGACGTTCATCGTGCGGCCGGTGAGGCCCCGGCGCAGCCGCTCGCCCAGTGCTGCCAGCCCGGCTGCGCCGGGGCCGGTCCTGCACCACCCGATCTCCTGCGCGAGGAGTTCCAGCGGCTGGTCCACCCATTCGCCGATGCGACCGTCGGCGCACTCCGGCCGTCCGGTCGCCCGGTGCAGCTCGGCGATCGCGTCCAGCGACAACGCGGTCACCTCGCGTCTGGCGTGGGGGCACCGCCTGAGCTGCGAACCTGCGTCCACGCCCGGGAGCCAGACCTGGGTGATCAGCGGCAGCGGATCCTCGAGCCGGCGGGACACTGCGGTCGGCACCAGTCGGCGCCACTCCCCCAGCCGGTCGTCGTCCGCCAGTTGCCGCAGCACGTCCCACTCCTGGGAGAGGGCGTCCACGGCGCGGGCGTTCCTGGCGTGCTTGACGGCGAGCGACGGTGTCGCCGCCTCGTCCAGGCGAAGCACCAGGACATCCGCGACGCCCGCTGCGCTGCGGCGTAGGACCGGGACGTCATCGGGGCGGACCTGCCGGGCGATCCGACGGGTCGTCAGCCGGTCCACCGGCCCTGACAGCGGCCACGGCCGGCGTATCGGCTGCAGCCCCCGGATCAGCGTCAGCGCGGGCAACGCGGCGCGGGCGGCCCGCTCCGGGGAGCGGCCTGATGCGGCGGGCCGTGCGGGTTCGGCCGGTTCTGCCGGCGCAGCGGGTTCCACGGGCACAGCGGGTTCCACGGGCACAGCGGGTTCGGCCGGTTCTGCGGGCGCCACGGGTATCGCGGCTTCTGCGGGTGCAGCCGGTTCTGCCGACGCAGCCGGTTCTGCCGGCGCAGCCGGTGGCAGCCACCACGCGTGGCGCCAGAGCAGCACGCCCGCGACCGTGCACTGGGCGATGAGCCAGGCCAGTCCCCCGCCTGTGATCCCCATCGTGGGCAGCAGCACCAGGGTGAGCCCCAGCACCAGGACGGCCAGCGCGACGAGGACGCCGACGACGACGCGCATCCGCCGGCGCACCCGGGACACCGCGATCACGACGGTGACCAGGAGGTTCGGGATCGCCGAGAGCGCCAGCAGCCGCAGGACCACGGTGCCGCCCCGGGCGTAGGCGTGGCCGAAGAGGTCCAGCAGCCAGGGGGCCACGACCACGGTCAGCAGTACCGCCGCGCCGAGCAGTCGGCCGACGTGCCGCAGCACCTGGAGGCTGTGCCGCCGCAGTCGGGCGGGGTCGTCCGCCGCCTCGACGACCAGGGACGCGCACATGTTGATGGCGAAGAGGTACAGCGCATAGGCCACCAACCAGGCGACGGAGTAGTACGCGCTGTCGGCCGCGCCGAGGCGGTTGAGCACGATGACCGGCGGCAGCGTGATGCAGGCCAGCCAGCACAGGGAGCCGATCCAGTCGGCGGCCAGGTAGCCGGGGGTGGGTGCGGACGGATCGGCGCGTTCCCCGGCGGCCTGCCGCTGGTGCCTGGGGATCGCGCGCCCGAAGACGAAGGTGTTGGTGAGGACGAGGGCGACGGCGAGCCCCACCGCCCAGGAGCCGAGGATCCCGGTCGTCGCACCGGCCACCGCGAACACGCCCAGGCAGACCAGCTTCACCACCGAGAAGGCGGCGTTCTCCAGCACCACCCAGTCGGCCCGGCGTAACCCGGTCAGCACGCCGTCCTGCAGCACGAAGATCGCGTATCCGGCCGTGCCGACAGCGAAGCCGGCTCCGAGCAGCGGCGTGCGCAGCAGGCCGAGAGCCGGTGCGAGCCGGGGGATCAGCAGGACGAACCCGGCGCCGAGGAGGAGGCCCGCAGTGGCCGCCGCCAGATAGGCGCGGACCACCAGCCGGCCCGTCCGACGCCCGGCCGTCGCGACGAAGCGAACCATGGTGTTGGCCAGGTTGAGCTGCCCGACCCCGGCCAGGAACATCAGCGCGGAGATCGCCGAGTAGGTGCGGCCGACCCCGGCCGCACCGAAGAGGCGGGCGGCGAAGACCCAGTACACGGCGCCGATCCCGGAGGTCACCATCGAACTGGCGGTCAGCAGATGGCCGTTGCGCAGCACCGGGTCGTACCTGCGGGCGAGTGCCAGCAGGGCCCCGATTCCTGATCGCCTCGGCTCGGGGTGCTGAGCCGAGGCCTGTCCCACCGGTAGGTTCACGGGGCCGGCTCCCCGTCGCCGCGGGCCGCCGGGGCCGTCCGGACCAGTGCCAGGTCCGCGGACGCCAGGCGGGCGATCCTGGCAGGCAGACCGGCCCGCCCGGCCTCCGGCACCGCGAGCAGGGCCAGCAGGGCCCGGGTGCCGGGCGAGTGCCGCGGAGGTCGGCAGAGCGGGCAGCCGCCGGGCCGGTGACCGATCAGCTGCCCCACCACCTGCGCGAGCCCGGCCTGGTAGCTGCGGCGGGCCACCGGCACTCCGGCGGCCACGACCTCGGCCGCGGCATTGCCGGGGGCGGCGCCGTGCCGGGCCCAGCGCAGGAGTGCGATGTCGGCGACACCGTCGCCCACGGCGAGCAGCGGAGCCGACGAGTCGTCACCGAACTGCCCGAGCAGGGCCCGCACCCCGCCCACCTTGTCGACGCCGCGCGGCACGAAGTCCGTCTGCGCGTCGCCTGGCACGACGTCGAAGAGGGCACCGAATTGGTGCTCGTCGAGCAGCGCCGCGACCGTCCGCGCGGGCAGCCCGGTGCGGCGGGTTCCGTCCTGGACGGAGGCACGGACGCACCACCGGGAGAGCGGATCCACCCGGACCGAGGGCAGCTCGGAGAGCCGCGCGCGCAGGCCACCGTCGTCGGCCTGCTCCCGCTCGGGCGGCAGTACCACCTGCGTGGTGCCGGTCGCGGCGTCGAAGCAGACGGCTCCGTACTCGGCCACGCCACCCGCCAACCGGTAGGCGGCGCACCGGTCCTGGACCTCGGGCAGCGAACGGCCGGTGGCGACCATGGTCCGGTAGCCGTGGGCCCGCAGTGCGCGGAGCACGAGCATGCCCTGCGGCGACGAGGCCGGAAAGCCCATGACGTCCGACTCCAGCACGCCGTCGACGTCGAGTACGCACCACGGCCCCTGCGGGTCGCTCTCCAGGTCGGCGAGGAACGCCCCGGCGAGGAAGCGTTGCACCGCGCGGGCCTGGGCCCGCCGCACGTCCGCAGGCCGGCTGAGGTTTCGGGCCTGCACGACCCGGAGCAGGCACCAGCGCGCCGCGGAGATCCGGCGGCCGGTCAGCTTCCGGTAGTCGGCCAGCAGTTGCTCCTCACCGCCGATGCCGCCGTCGGCGAGGTCCGCCGCACCGGCCAGGTCGTAGGCGGCGTCGTAGCTGGCGAGGTTGAGGTTGCTGAAGGCACCCTCCGCGAAGTCCGTCTTCGCCCAGCCCCCGGCCGCGTCGGCGACCCAGCGCTCGGGCGCCGTCCGGCCGTCCACCAGGCACGGCTGCTCGGCCGTGAGCAGCGACTTGACCAGCGGATGGACCAGGGCCGGTCGCAGGACGACGTGCGCACGGCCGAAGACCGGGGCCAGCACACGCGCCGCCACCTCCCACACCGGTTCGCGCCCGGCGAGCCGCAGGCTCCGGTCCTCCGGTACGGCGAACCGCTCCTGACGGGCCGCCACATATCGGGCCACCTCCATCGTCTCGACGCTCGGGGCGGCGACGCCCGGCGCGCCGACTCCCGCGTCGGCGGCCCCACCGTCCTCCCCCGGCAGCCGTTCCCTCAGCAGGACGCCGTCGGCGAAGCCGTACACCTTGGGGACCAGATCCGTCAGGGTCGTGGCGAGGGTGACGGCGTGGCGTCCGAGGTAGCCCACTCCTGACCACTGGGCGACCATCGGCAGCGAACGCCTTCCGGCTGAGGGCGATTCGACCTGCACGGTCACCGGAACCGCGAGATGCGCCTTGCGGGAGAGCCTGCTCGGCTCGCCGACCTCGATGCCGGTGACCTCCTGCCCGGAGGCGAGCATGCCCGGCAGCAGACTGCGGAGCGCGTCGGCGCGCAGCCTCCCGTGGACGTGCCAGGCGGGCCCAGGCAGGACCACGCTGCGGTACCGGTCCAGTACCGGCGGCAGCGTTGCGCCGTCGTCGAAGGTGGCGAACAGGGGGACGACCGCGTCGGCCGGGAAGCCGTCGCGTTCGGCACGTGCGGCCACCGCGGCAAGCGAGCCGCCGCTCGCCGGCGGATCGTCGACCACCAGGACCATGCCGCCACGGCGGAGGACCTCCCTGGCCACCGCCGCGCGGCCGGGGAGCAGCGCCAGGCCCGGACGGGTCGTGCCGACGGCCACTCGGCGATGGCCCAGCTGCCGCAGGGCCGCGCCGACGAGCGGAGCGAGGTAGCTACCGGAGGTGCGCACCCCGACCACCAGCAGCGGGCGTTCACGATCCGGATGCTCGGTGGCGAAGCGCCGGGCGAGTTCCACGAGGTCCTGCGGGTGCTGGTCGAAGCTGCAGAAGGAGGCCGGTGGCCGGAGCAGCGAGTCGCCGAGCAGACGGGCGCCGGCAGGTGCCTCCGTGAGCAGCCCGCCCGCTCGGTGCACGCTGCGGCGGACCGCCTCCTCCTGCGCGCGGTGCTCTGCTGCGCTCTTCTCCGCTGTGTCTTTCTCCGCCGCGCCGTTCTCCACTGCGGCACCGACCACGAGCCCCGCCAGCGCGTCGGTGATCTCCGACATCCCCCTGCTCCAGGCGTGCAGCCCGCGCACCGGAGGAACGGCCAGGAACGCCTCCGTGGTCGCGTCGAGGACCTGCCCGGCCGAGCGGAGCGTCGTCCCCGAGATCCGCCCCCCGGCTGCTCCGTCGAGGTGCTTCACCAGTCGGCGCGGGGGCCAGGAGGTGCCCTGGAGCAGGTCGTCGACCACCTGGACGATCCCGGCTGCGAGCAGGAAGGCGTCGAGCCACTGGCCGCCGTCGGCGGCGGCGAGCAACCGGGCCATGAGCTCGTCGACGTCGGCGTGCAGATCCGCCGGGACGGGGCCCGTCACGTGCGCCTCCGGCAGCGAGGCCCGCTGCCGAGCAGAGCGCGGACACGACGTTGAACCTGCATCAGCATCCTCCCGCACGGGCTTCCTTCATCCAGGGTGCACCGTGCAGGGCCGGGCAGCATATCCTCTGTTCATTCTCCGTTCATTTTTGCCCCGTTCGTCTCGGTATCGGGGATCAACTCAGCTTCCGTACACCGGCTGCGGGGGCTCGGCCTCGGCGAGGAGCTTCGCCACGGCGTCCCCGGCCTCGGCCGGGGTCCAGCGGGCCCCCTTGTCGGCGGTGGGGCCGGGGCGCCAGCCCTCCATCACGGTGATCCGGCCGCCCTCGGCCTCGAAGACGCGTCCGGTGACGGTGGCGGCGGCCGAACCGAGCCAGACCACCAGCGGGGACACGTTGTCCGGGGCCATGGCGTCGAAGTCCCCCGCGCCGGGCGCGGCCATGGCAGCGGCGAACGCCTGTTCCGTCATACGGGTGCGGGCGGCCGGAGCGAGGGCATTCACCAGGACGCCGTAACGGGCCAGTTCCGCGGCGGCGACCAGGGTCAGGCCGAGTATTCCTGCCTTCGCCGCTGAGTAGTTGCCCTGGCCGACGCTGCCCAGCAGGCCCGCCCCCGAACTGGTGTTGACGACCCGGGCGTCGGGCGCGCGACCGGCCTTGGCCTCGGCGCGCCAGTGCGCGGCCGCGTGCCGCAGCGGCAGGAAGTGCCCCCTGAGGTGGACCCGGATCACCGCGTCCCAGTCGTCCTCGTCCAGGTTCACCAGCATCCGGTCGCGCAGGAAGCCGGCGTTGTTGACGAGGGTGTCGAGGCGGCCGAACGAGCCGAGCGCGGTGGCGACGAGGGCGCGGGCTCCCTCGGCGGTGGCGACGTCGTCGCCGCTGGCGACGGCCTCGCCGCCCAGGGCCCGGATCTCCTCGGCCACCTGCTCGGCGGGACCGGCCGAAGTCCCCGCACCGTCGACGGCGACGCCGAGGTCGTTGACGACCACCCGGGCGCCCTCGGCGGCGAACGCGAGCGCGTGCGCACGGCCGAGGCCGCGTCCCGCGCCGGTCACCACGACGACGCGTCCGCTGCACAGTCCGGTCATGAGACTCCTCCCGAGTGGTTGGTCATCGAGTGGTCGGCGGTGGCCGCGTCGAGGAAGGCGGGGCGCTCCCCGCCCCCGTGGACGTGCAGGCTCGCACCGGTGACGTACCTGGCCAGGTCCGAGGCGAGGAACAGGCAGGCGTCGCCGATCTCGGCGGGCTCCGCGAGACGGCCCAGCGGCACGGTGCGGCCCACGGCGGCGACGCCGTCCTCGTCGCCGTAGTGCAGATGCGCGAGCTCGGTCCTGACCATGCCGAGGACCAGGGTGTTCACCCGCACCAGCGGCGCCCACTCGACGGCCAGGGACGCGGCGAGGTTCGCCAGCCCGGCCTTGGCCGCTCCGTAGGCGGCGGTGCCCGGCGAGGGCCGGGTGCCGCTGACGCTGCTGATCATGACGATCGCTCCGCCGCCCCGCTGACGGCTCATCATCTCGTGGGCGGCGAGCGACGCCGTCATCGGCGCGACCAGGTTGAGCTCCACGGTCCGGACCGCGGCGCGCCTGGAGTCGACCCCGGTGAGCGGCTGGAACGGGGTCCCCCCGGCGTTGTTCACCAGCAGGTCCAGCCGCCCGTACGTGGCACCGACCTGCGCGAAGAACGCGCTGACCGCATCGGGGTCGCGCAGGTCGACCGGGTAGAAGCCGGCAGTGCCGCCGCCCGCCTCGACGGGCGCACCGGGGGGCCTTCGGGCACAGGTCACGACCTGCGCGCCGGCTTCCAGGAGCCTGCGGACGATCCCCGCGCCGACTCCCCTGGTGCCGCCGGTCACGACGGCCACCTGTCCGGTGAGATCGATGGTGACGGCCAACTCGCACCTCCCGCAGCGGGCGAACCGCTGCTACCTTTCCCCTAACAAACGTTTGGTGGAAAGGTAGCTGATCCGCTGATGGGTGTCTCCACCTCCGCCCCCGACCACTCCGGGGAGAACACGGGCATCGCCGTCGTCACCGTGGACTACCCCCCGGTCAACGCCCTTCCCGTGCAGGGCTGGCACGACCTCGCCGACGCCGTGCGCGCGGCGGGCCGCGACCCGGACGTGCGCTGCGTGGTGCTCGCCGCCGCCGGGCGCGGATTCAACGCCGGAGTGGACCTCAAGGAGATGCAGCGCACGCCCGGCCACCAGGCCCTGATCGGCGCCAACCACGGCTGCGCCGCCGCCTTCGCCGCCGTGTACGAGTGCGAGGTCCCGGTGGTCGCCGCCGTCCACGGCTTCTGCCTCGGCGGCGGTATCGGCCTGGTCGGCAACGCGGACGCCGTCGTCGCCGCCGAGGACGCCACGTTCGGTCTGCCCGAGCTGGACCGGGGCGCGCTCGGCGCGGCCACCCACCTCGCCCGGCTCGTCCCGCAGCACCTGATGCGGACCCTCTACTACACCTCACGCACCGTCACCGCCCAGGAGCTGCACGGGCACGGCTCGGTCTGGCGCGTCGTCCCGCGCGAGCGGCTGCTCGAAGCGGCGCTGGAACTGGCCCGCGAGATCGCCGCCAAGGACGGCTCGCTGCTCCGGCTCGCCAAGGCCGCCATCAACGGCATCGACCCGGTCGACGTACGCCGCAGCTACCGCTTCGAGCAGGGCTTCACCTTCGAGGCCAACCTCAGCGGCGTAGCCGACCGGCACCGGGACGCCTTCGTCTCGTCGTACGGGACATCGAACCGGACCTCGAACGGGACCTCGAATATGACGGGGGAACAGCGTTGAGCGACAAGACCATGACCGCCGACGAGGTCGTCCGGCGGCTCGCGAACGGAATGACGATCGGCATCGGCGGCTGGGGCTCCCGGCGCAAGCCGATGGCTCTGGTCCGCGCACTGTTGCGGTCCGAGGTCACCGATCTGACCGTGGTCTCCTACGGCGGACCCGACGTGGGGCTGCTGGCGGCGGCCGGTCGGATCCGCAGGCTGGTCGCGGCGTTCGTGACGCTGGACTCCGTTCCGCTGGAGCCGCACTACCGCACCGCCCGGCAGACGGGAGCGTTGGAGCTGACGGAGCTGGACGAGGCGATGTTCATGTGGGGACTGACCGCCGCCGCGAACCGACTGCCGTTCATGCCGGTCAGGGCCGGGCTCGGCTCGGACCTGCTGCGGATCAACCCGGGGCTGCGGACCGTCACCTCTCCGTACCAGGACGGCGAGGAACTGGTCGCCGCCCCCGCGCTGCGGCTCGACGCCGCACTGGTGCACCTGAACCGCGCCGACGCCCTCGGCAACGGCCAGTACCTGGGCCCCGACCCCTACTTCGACGACCTGTTCTGCGAGGCCGCCGACGCCGCCTATGTGAGCTGCGAGCGGATCGTCGACACCGCCGAACTGCTCAAGGAGGGCGGACCGCAGACCCTGCTGCTCAAGCGCGCCCACGTCACCGGCGTGGTGGAGACCCCCAACGGTGCGCACTTCACCTCCTGCACGCCCGACTACGAGCGTGACGAACCGTTCCAGCGGGCCTACGCACGGGCCGCCGCCGACCCCGCGACCTGGCGGGTCTTCAGCGAACGGTTCCTGTCCGGGGACGAGGACGCCTACCAGGCCGCTGTGTCGGCCTTCCGGCAGGAGGAGCAGGTGTGAGCGGCAGCGGTGTGACCAGGGCCGAGTACTGCGTGCTGGCCTGCGCCGAGGCTTGGCGGGGCGACGGCGAGATCCTCGCCAGCGCCATGGCCACGGTGTCCGTCCTCGGGGCCCGGCTGGCCCGACTGACCTTCGCCCCGGACCTGCTGCTCACCGACGGCGAGGCGCTGCTAATGGGCGACGTCCCGGCGATGGGGTCCGGGTCGCGGCTGACGGAGGGCTGGCTGCCGTACCGACAGCACCTCGCCATGGTCGCGACCGGGAAGCGGCACGTGATGATGGGCGCCAGCCAGATCGACCGGCACGGCAACCAGAACATCTCCTGCATCGGCGACTGGGAACGGCCGACCCGGCAGCTCCTCGGCATGCGCGGGGCACCCGCCAACACCCTCAACAACCCGACCAGCTACTGGATCCCCCGACACTCGGCGAAGGTCTTCGTCGAGCGGGTCGACCTGGTCTGCGGCGTGGGCTACGACCGCGCGGCGGCGGCCGGGCCCTCGGCGAGCCGCTTCCACGAGCTCCGCCGGGTCGTCAGCGACCTCGGCGCCTTTGACTTCTCGACCCCGGACCGCGGCATGCGGCTGCGGTCGCTGCACCCCGGCGTGACGGTCGACCAGGTCGCCGGGGCGACCGGCTTCGCGCTCGCCGTGCCGGACGAGGTGCCGTACACGCGGGAGCCCACGGACGAGGAACTGCGGCTGATCCGCACCGTGCTCGACCCGCGGAACCTGCGCGACCGCGAGGTGCGGGCATGACCGCGCCCGCCCTGGAAACCCCGCTCACCAAGCTGGTCGGGGTACGCCACCCCATCGTGCAGACCGGTATGGGCTGGGTCGCCGGCCCACGCCTGGTCTCGGCCACCGCGAACGCGGGGGCCCTGGGCATCCTGGCCTCCGCGACCATGACGGTGGGACAGCTCCGCTCGGCCGTACGGGAGGTGAAGGCGCGCACCGACGCGCCCTTCGGGGTCAACCTGCGCGCGGACGCCGCCGACGCGCCCGAACGGGTGCGGATCATCGTCGACGAGGGCGTGCGGGTCGCCTCGTTCGCCCTCGCCCCCTCCCGGGAGCTGATCGCCCGGCTCAAGGACGCCGGCGTCGTGGTCATCCCCTCGATCGGCGCGCGGCGGCACGCCGAGAAGGTCGCCGCCTGGGGCGCGGACGCGGTGCTGGTCCAGGGCGGCGAGGGCGGCGGCCACACCGGGAGCGTCGCCAGCACCGTGCTGCTCCCCCAGGTCGTGGACGCCGTGGAGATCCCGGTCATCGCCGCCGGCGGCTTCTTCGACGGGCGCGGACTGGTCGCCGCGCTCGCCTACGGCGCGGCCGGAATCGCCATGGGCACCCGCTTCCTGCTGACGTCCGACAGCACCGTCCCCGACGCCGTCAAGGCCAGATACCTGCTGGCCTCGGTCGCCGACGTCACCGTCACCACCAAGGTGGACGGGCTGCCGCACCGGATGCTGCGCAGCGAGCTGGTCGACGCGCTGGAACGCTCCGGACGGGCCGCGGCCCTGGGCCGGGCGCTGCGCCACGCGGCGGCGTTCCGGCGCGACTCCGGCCTGAGCTGGGCGCAGATGGTCCGCGACGGCATATCGATGAAGCACGGCAGGGAGCTGAGCTGGAGTCAGGTCCTGCTGGCGGCGAACACGCCCATGCTGCTGAAGGCCTCCATGGTGGACGGCCGCACCGACCTGGGCGTGATGGCCTCGGGCCAGGTCGCCGGGCTCATCGACGACCTGCCGTCGTGCGCGGAGCTGGTCGACCGGATCATGTCGGAGGCCGCCGAGGTCCTGTCCCGACTGCCCCGGTGCTGACCCGTGCGCCTGAGACGGACCCTTACGACCTCGGGAGCGACCCGCGCTCGTCGATGATGCGGCGGATCTTGCCGACCGACCGCTCCAGGGTCTCCGGGTCGACGATCTCCACCCGGACGGTCACGCCCACGCCGTCCTTGACGCCCCTGGCGATCGCGGCGGCTGCGGCCCCGCGCTGCTCGGCATCCGCTCCCTGCCGTGCCTCGGCACGGACCGTCATCTCGTCCATCCGGCCGCGCTGGGTGAGCCGCACCTGGAAGTGCGGGGCGACGCCCGGGGTCCGCAGCACGATCTCCTCGATCTGGCTGGGGAAGACGTTCACCCCGCGCAGGATGATCATGTCGTCGCAGCGCCCGGTGATCTTCTCGATCCGCCGGAACGCGGGGCGGGCGGTGCCGGGAAGCAGCCGGGTCAGGTCGCGGGTGCGGTAGCGGACGATCGGCAGCGCCTCCTTGGTCAGCGAGGTGAAGACCAGTTCGCCGCCCTGCCCCTCGGCCATCACGGCGTCGGTGAGCGGGTCCACGACCTCCGGGTAGAAGTGGTCCTCCCAGACGTGCAGCCCGTCCTTGGTCTCCACGCACTCCTGGGCCACGCCCGGGCCGATGACCTCGGAGAGGCCGTATATGTCCACGGCGTGGATGTCGAGGCGCTCCTCGATCTCGCGGCGCATCTCCTCGGTCCACGGCTCCGCGCCGAAGATGCCGACCTGCAGCGAGGTCGTGCGAGGGTCGATGCCCTGGCGCTCGAACTCGTCGAGAAGGGTCAGCATGTAGGAGGGGGTGACCATGATGATCTCGGGTCGGAAGTCCTGGATGATCTGGACCTGGCGGGCGGTCATTCCACCGGAGGCCGGGATGACCGTGCACCCGGCGCGCTCGGCGCCGTAGTGCGCGCCCAGGCCGCCGGTGAACAGCCCGTAGCCGTAGGAGACGTGCACCTTGTGGCCGGGGCGCCCGCCCGCTGCGCGGATCGAGCGGGCGACCACCTCGGCCCACATCGACAGGTCGTTCTCGGTGTAGCCGACCACGGTGGGGCGGCCGGTGGTCCCGCTGGAGGCGTGGATCCGGCGGACGTCCGCCATCGGGACGGCGAACATACCGAAGGGATAGGTGTCCCGCAGGTCGGCCTTGGTGGTGAAGGGGAAGCGGCCCAGGTCCTCGAGCGTCCGGCAGTCGTCGGGGGTGACACCGGCGGCGTCGAACTTCTTGCGGTACAGCTCGACGTGGTCGTACGCGTGGCGCAGGGTCTGCTGGAGCAGCGTGAGCTGATGCGCCCTCAGCTCCTCGGCGCCCATCCGCTCGCCGGCGTCCAGCAGTCCGCGCGGCAACGGCTCGCCCAGCTTCACCGGCGTGGTCCGGGTCATGCCTTCACCACCTCGATAGCCCGACCGAACATTCGGTCTGTAGATCGGCGGGACCTAGTAATCCAGGATCCCACCGGCCTGTCAAGGGGTGACACGCATGCCCGGCAGCACCACGCCGACCGTGATCATCCGGCCCTGATCAGAGGTGTTCGACAGTTCAGAGGCGTTCGATGACGGTGACGTTGGCCTGCCCACCGCCCTCGCACATGGTCTGCAGCCCGTAGCGGCCGCCGGTGCGCTCCAGCTCGTGCAGCAGGGTCGTCATCAGCTTCGTGCCGGTGGCGCCCAGCGGGTGGCCGAGCGCGATGGCGCCGCCGTTGACGTTGACCCGGGCCGGGTCGGCGCCGGTCTCCTTCAGCCAGGCAAGCACGACGGGTGCGAACGCCTCGTTGATCTCCACCAGGTCGATGTCCTGGATCGACATCCCGGCCTTCTTCAGCGCGTACGCGGTGGCGGGGATCGGCGCGGACAGCATCCGGATCGGGTCCTCGCCGCGCACCGACAGGTGGTGCACTCGGGCGCGCGGCGTCAGCCCGTGCTCCCGTACCGCGCGCTCGGAGGCGATCAGCATGGCCGAGGCTCCGTCGGAGACCTGCGAGGAGACGGCGGCGGTCAACCGGCCGCCCTCGACCAGCGTCCTCAGCCCGGCCATCTTCTCCAGCGTGGTGTCGCGGCGCGGGCCCTCGTCGGCAGTGACCTCTCCGAAGGGGACCGTCTCGCGGTCGAACCGGCCCTCGTCGATGGCCCGGGTGGCCCGCTGGTGCGAGAGCAGCGCGAACTCCTCCATGTCCCTGCGGGAGATGTCCCACTTCCGCGCGATCAGTTCCGCGCCGTTGAACTGGTCGACCGGCTGGTCGCCGTACCGGGCCCGCCAGCCCTCGGACCCGGCGAACGGCCCGTCGGTCAGCCCGAGCGGCTCGGTGGCCCGGGGGCTGGCGGCGTAGGCGATCGGGATCTGCGACATGTTCTGCACGCCGCCGGCGACGACCAGGTCGGACGTCCCGGACATGACGGCCTGCGCGGCGAAGTGCACCGCCTGCTGCGAGGACCCGCACTGCCGGTCGATGGTCACGCCCGGCACCTCCTCCGGCAGCCCTGCCGCCAGCCAGCTGGTCCGGGCGATGTCGCCGGCCTGCGGGCCGACCGTGTCGAGGCAGCCGAAGACCACGTCCTCCACCGCCGCCGGGTCCACCCCGGAGCGCTGCATCAGCGCCTTGAGGATGTGCGCGCCGAGATCGGCCGGGTGGACGGCGGACAGGCCGCCGCCGCGCCGGCCGACCGGGGTGCGTACCGCTTCGACGATGTACGCCTCAGTCATTGAGACTCCTTCGTGTGCTCTGCTGGGTGCGCTGGAGATTGTTGATATGTCTCTATGTCAACTCTGGACGGCGATTCCGTCCAGCAGCATGGAGAGGTACTGCCGGGCGATCTCCTCCGGACTGTGCTGCCCGCCCGGTCGGTACCAGGAGGCGGCGACCCACACGGTGTCGCGGACGAACCGGTAGGTGAGCCGCAGGTCGAGATCCGCTCGGAACGCCCCGGTGGAGGCGCCGCGTTCGAGGGTGCCCAGCCAGAGCCGCTCGAACCGCTTCTGCGAGTCCGCCAGGTAGCCGAAACGCGGCAGCCCGGACAGGTGCTGGGCCTCCTTCTGGTAGATCGCCACCGCCGCGTGGTGCCGGTCGATCTCCCGGAAGGACTCGACGACCAGGGCCTCGATGGTCGCCCTGGGCCCGAGGTCGGCCGCGAGCACTGCGTCGTAGCCGGCCCACAGCTCGTCGAGGAAGGTCGAGAGGATCTCGTCGAGCATCGACTCCTTGGAGTCGAAGTGGTAGTACAGGCTGCCGGCGAGCATCCCGGCCTCGTCCGCGATCCGGCGCACGGTGGTGGCGTTGTATCCCTGCGCGGCGAACACCTCGGCCGCCAGGGCCAGGAGCTCCGCCCTGCGCTCCGGGGACGCGCTCACCGCCCGGTCCTTCTGGCTCTTCGGGGGATTCGGGTTCTTCGGGTTCTGCGGGTTCTTCTGGTTCGTCTGAGTTGCAGACACGTTCTTCGGCACACGCTCATTGTGGCCTCACGCGTGCCGGCTGCTGACGGGGACGATCTCCCCGGTCATGTACGACGAGTAGCCGGAGGCCAGAAAGACGATGACGTTCGCGACCTCCCAGGGTTCGGCGTGCCGGCCGAACGCCTCGCGCGCGGTCAGCTGCTGCAGCAGTTCGGGCGTGGTGACCTTGACCAGGTGCGGGTGCATCGCCAGGCTCGGCGCCACCGCGTTCACCCGCACCCCGTAGGCCGCCGCCTCCACCGCGGCGCAGCGGGTCAGCGCCATCACCCCGGCCTTGGCTGCGGCGTAGTGCGCCTGTCCGGCCTGGGCTCGCCAGCCGACCACCGAGGCGTTGTTGACGACCACCCCGCCGCCGCCCGCGGCCTTCATCCGGCGCAGCGCGGCCCTGGTGCAGCGGAAGGTGCCGTTCAGGGTGACGTCGAGGACCCGGCCCCACTGCTCGTCCGTCATCTCGGTGAGCTCCGCGGTGCCGCCGAGGCCCGCGTTGTTGACCACGATGTCGAGGCGGCCGTGGCGCTGCTCGGCGAGCTCGAACAGTGCGGCGACCTGGGCCTCGTCGGTGACGTCGCAGGGAAGTCCGGCGACCCGGTCCGGGCCGAACTCGGCGGCCAGCCGCTCCTCCGACTCCTTGAGTCGCCGGGCGTGGGCGTCACCGATCACGATCCGCGCCCCCTCCTCCAGCAGCCGTCGCGCGGTCGCGCCGCCGATGCCCGCGCCCGCTGCGGCGGTGACCACGGCGCTGCGTCCGGCCAGCAGGTCGTGGCCCGGGACGTAGACGGGCGCGGTGCTGTCCATGCGGGGGCTCCCAACGACTCTCGGCGGCTCCTGACGACTCTCGACGGCCGACCTGCCGTACGTTAACCTACCAAACACTTGTTAGGGAAGGAGCCGCGGATGTCCGCCGCCAGCAAGGAACCGGTGCGATACGAGCGACAGGGCCCGGTCGCCGTGGTCACCCTGGACCGGCCCGAGTACCGCAACGCCCAGAACTCCGCCATGACCTACGCCCTCGACCGGGCCTTCTACCGCGCGGCCGACGACGACGAGGTCCGCGTCGTGGTGCTCGCCGGGGCGGGCAAGCACTTCTCCGCGGGCCACGACATCGGCACCCCGGATCGGGACGCGCACCTGCCCTTCGAGCGCACCGCGTCGCTGTGGTGGGACCACTCGGACAAGGCGGGCGCGGAGAGCCGCTACGCCCGCGAGTCCGAGGTCTATCTCGGCATGTGCCGCCGCTGGCGGGAGCTGCCCAAGCCGATGATCGCCTCGGTGCAGGGCGCCTGCGTCGCCGGCGGCCTGATGCTGGCCTGGGTCTGCGACCTGATCGTCGCCTCCGATGACGCCTTCTTCGCCGACCCGGTGGTCCGGATGGGCATCCCCGGGGTCGAGTACTTCGCCCACCCCTGGGTGATGCCGCCGCGGATCGCCAAGGAGTTCCTCTTCACCGGCGACCGGATGCCCGCGCAGCGCGCCTACGAGGTCGGCATGGTGAACCGCGTCGTCCCCCGGGCCGAACTCGCGGAGCAGTCCCTCGCGCTGGCGGCACGGATCGCCGAGATGCCGCGGATGGGCCTCGCCCTGACCAAGCGGGCGGTCAACCAGGCCGAGGATCTGCAGGGCATGCACACCGGCATGGACTCCGTCTTCGGCCTGCACCATCTCGCCCACGCCCACAACGCCGAGACCGCCGCCGACTCCCTCGGCGGCATCACCATCGGATCGCTGAAGGAAGCCGCGGCGCAGAAAGCCGTCCAGTAATGGACCTGGACTTCACCCGGGAGGACGAGGCCCTGCGGCAGCAGGCCCGGGCCTGGCTCACCGCGCACGTCCCGGCCACTCCCCTGCCCTCGCTGGAGACGGCCGAGGGCTTCGCCGCGCATCGCGCCTGGGAGCGGGAACTGTCGGCCGACCGCTGGTCGGTGGTCTCCTGGCCGGAGGAGTACGGCGGGCGGTCCGCCTCGATCCTGCAGTGGCTGGTCTTCGAGGAGGAGTACTACGCCGCCGGTGCGCCCGGCCGGGTCAGCCAGAACGGCATCAACCTGCTCGCCCCCACCCTGTTCGAGTACGGCACCGCCGAGCAGCGGGCCCGCGTCCTGCCGGCCATGGCGAGCGGCGAGGTGATCTGGGCGCAGGCCTGGTCCGAGCCGGAGGCCGGCTCGGACCTGGCGTCGCTGCGCTCCACCGCGACCCGGACCGACGGCGGCTGGCTGCTGAGCGGCCAGAAGGCCTGGTCGTCGCGGGCCGCCTTCGCCGACCGGGCCTTCGGCCTGTTCCGCAGCCACCCGCAGACGGAGCGACCGCACCAGGGCCTGACCTACCTGATGTTCCCGCTCGACGCGGAGGGCGTCACGATCCGCCCGATCGGCCGCCTCGACGGCAAACCCGCCTTCGCGGAGCTGTTCCTCGACCACGTTCTCGTTCCCGACCGGGACGTCATCGGCGAACCCGGCCAGGGTTGGCGGGTCGCGATGAGCACGGCGGGCAACGAGCGCGGGCTGACCCTGCGCAGCCCGGGCCGGTTCACCGCAGCCGCCGACCGCCTGGTGGCGCTGTGGCGCGAGCGGACGGTGTCCGGCGGCGCTCCCGGCGGCGCCCCAGCTGACACGGCGTCACACGACCGGGTCGCCGACGCGGTCATCGGCGCCCGCGCCTACCAGCTGTTCACCTACGCCAACGCCTCCCGACTGGCCGCCGGGGCGTCCCTCGGCGCCGAGTCGAGCCTCAACAAGGTCTTCTGGTCCGAACTCGACATCGCCCTGCACGAGACCGCCCTCGACCTGCTCGGCCCGTACGGCGAGCTCGCCGACGCCGCCGTCGACGCACCCGACCACGGCGCCTGGTCGGAGGGCTGGACCTTCTCCCTGGCCGGGCCGATCTACGCGGGCACCAACGAGATCCAGCGCGACATCATCGCCGAGCGACTGCTCGGCCTGCCGAAGGGACGCCGCTGATGAGGTTCCTCCTCGACGAGGAGCAGCACGCGTTCGGTGCGACCCTGGACCGGATGCTGGGCACGGCCGGAACCCCGTCGGCCGTGCGGGCCTGGGCGGCAGGGGACCACGGTCCCGGCCGGGCCCTGTGGACCCGGCTCGCGGCGGCGGGCGTCTTCGCCCTCGCCGTGCCGGAGCAGCACGAGGGCGTCGGGCCGCTGCCCGTCGAACTCACCGTCGCCTTCACCGAGCTGGGCCGGCACGCCGTGCCCGGCCCCGTGGTGGAGACCGTCGCGGCGGCAGCGCTGCTGGACCGGCTGGACGACAAGGCGGCCGCGGCGGAGTGGCTGCCGCGGGTCGCGGGCGGCGAGGCACTGCTGTCCCTGGTGCTCGACCAGCCGGCCACTCGCTACGCCCTGGACCCCGACGCCGCCGACGCGGTACTGGTCGTGGACGGCGACCAGCTCCGCCTCAGCACCGTCTGGGGCCCGCTCCAGCCCTCGATCGATCCGGCCCGCCGCCTCGCCCGACCGGTCGGCGGCGAGCTGCTGGCCCAGGGTCCGGCCGTGCGGGAGGCAGCCCGGCACGCGGCCGAGGTCGCGGCGCTGCTCACGGCGGCCCAGGCGCTCGGGGCCGGACGGCACCTGCTGGCCGAGACCGTGGCATACGCCAAGCAGCGCACCCAGTTCGGCGTCGCGGTCGGCTCGTTCCAGGCGGTCAAGCACCGGCTCGCCGACACCCTGATCGGCCTGGAGTTCGCCCAGCCGCTGCTGCACGCCGCAGCGCTGGCCCTGGCCGCCGGCGACTTGTCGGCCGAGCGGGAGATCGCCGCCGCCAAGGTCTCCGCCTGCGAGGCCGCGTACGCCGCTGCCCGCACCGCGCTCCAACTGCACGGCGCGGTCGGCTACACGGACGAACTGGACCTGTCGCTGTGGATCCGCAAGGCCCGCGCCCTGCGCAGTGCCTGGGGCACGCCCGCGGCCTGCCGCGCCCAGGTCCTGGCACCCCGGGCCGGCCCGGTCAGCCGATGAAGGTGCCGCTCTTCACGGCGACCCATGCGCCGTGTTTCACGGTGTACATGGTGAGTTCCTCGTTGGTGGCGTCGCCGTAGGCGTCGAAGGAGACGGGGCCGGTGACGCCGGCGAAGGAGACCCACGACACTGCCGCCTCGACCTGCTGGCGCGCGTCGGAGGGCAGGCCGCTGTTCATGGCCGCGATGGCCTTGACGCCCTCGATGACGGCCCAGGCACTGTCGTAGGCGTAGCCGCCGTAGGCGGCGTAGGGCTCCTGGTAGCCACCGGCCTGGTAGTCCGCGACGTAGGTCTTCGCGGAGGCCAGCGCCGCCACCGGAGCGCCCACGCAGGTGGCGAAGTCGCCCTCGGCGTGCTGGCCGGCCAGTTGGATGTAGGCGGGGTCAAAGATGCCGTCGCCGCCGATCAGCGGTATTCGCACACCGGCCTGCTTCAGTGCGGCGCTCAGCGGCCCCGCGTCCGGGTAGACGCCGCCGTAGTAGACGAAGTCCGCGTGCGACGCCTTCACCTCGGCGACCAGGTCGGCGAAGGTCTTGGTGCCGGAGGTGATCTGCTTCTGCCCCACGACCGCGCCGCCGTGGTGCAGGAACTGGCTCTGGAACGTGGCGACCAGGCCCGATCCGTACAGTGTCTCGTCGTTGACCAGGAACGCCTTGGACTTCCCCAGCACCTCGGCCGCGTACTGGGCGGCGAACGGACCCTGTACGGCGTCCGTGGTGGAGGTCCGGAAGTAGGCGTGGTACGGCCGTTCCTTGAGGCCGTTCGCCCAGTTCGGCCCCTGGCTGAGTGCGGGGTTGGTGTTCGCCGGCGAGACCTCGGTCAGGTGGGCGTCGTCGAAGGTCTTCTGCATGGTCTGCGCGACACCGGAGTTCAGCGGTCCTACGACACCCAGGACGGTGGGGTCCGCGACGAAGGACGCCGCGTTGGATGCGCCGAGGGACGGCTGCGCCTGGTCGTCGCGCGTCTCCACGCGGAAGGTGATTCCCGGAACCTCGTGCGTGCGGTTGGCCACCTTGACGGCCAGGTCGACAGAGTTGGCGATGCCCTTTCCGAGGGAGGCGAGCGATCCGGTGAGCGGGGCGTCCACGCCGATCACGACGGTGGTGCCGGAGAAGCCCGCCCCGGTGGCGGTTGGGGCGCTCCCCGAGGACGCGCAGGCGCAGAGACTCAGGCAGCCCGTGGCGAGCAGGGCCACCCTTATACGTTGAGAACGGTGATGCACGATAGGACCTTTCGTGGAAAGGGCGTGCTACCGCACGATCGCCCGGCTCGGCCGGGCGCGGCGGGTGCGGAGTCCGGGCGACTCTAGAGCCCTCCATGACCGGCAAGGTAGTGCCCAAGCGCTCCCGTGCCCCTTTTGTTATGCCACGGCCAACGCCCCCGGAACAGCGTGAGGCCCCGGGCGGGAGCAACTCCGCCCGGGGCCCTGGCCCGCCGTCGACCTGCGGCTACGGCTGGGTGCGGACCCGGTCGGGAGTGATGACGGGGCCGCCGTCGGCCTGCGCGGTCGCGTCGGGCGTGGTGACCGCCGTCTCGACGGAGACGGTCCCGTCGGCGGTGGCGACCACGACGGTCTCTGTGGTCTCGGCGGTGGTGTCGAGCGCGGGGGTGTCATCCGGGGACGAGGTCATACCGGTTCTCCTCATACATCGTCAGGCTCAGGTGTTGCGTGCTCTGCGCGCATTCTCCAGGACGCGGATCAACGGCGGATCAACGGCCTGCCCGACTCGGCGCTGGGGCCCCAACAGCAGCAGTGCTACCGTCCCGGGTGACGCACACGGGCAGCTCTTCGTGTCCACGGGGAGAACACGCATGAAAAGTGACCAGGACCAGGCCCAGCCTGTCCTGCGGTTCCAGCTGCTGGGCGCGGTACGGGCGCAACGGCACGGCCACCCGCTCGAGCTCGGCTCGCCGCAGCAGCTGGCGGTGCTGGCGCGGCTGCTGCTCAACGCCGGGCGGTCCGTGTCGGTCCCCGATCTGGTGGACGGCATCTGGGGTGACGAACCGCCACCGCGCGCTGTGGGGACGGTGCGCACCTACGTGTCGCGTCTACGCGCGTCCATGGAACCGGACCGGCCCACCCGGTCGCCCGCCAGGGTTCTGCTCTCGACCGGCGACGGCTACACCCTGCGGGTGCACCCGGACGCGCTGGACCTGCACGTGTTCGAGCGGCACCTCGCGGAGGCCGAGCGGCAGCGGGCCGACGGCGACAGCCCCCGGGCCCTGGAGTCGCTCACCAGCGCGCTGGCGCTGTGGGACGGCGGCGTCCTCGCGGGCGTGCCCGGCGGTTACGCGGCCGGGCAGCGCCGACGCCTCGGCGAGCTTCGGCTGTCCGCCGTGGAGGCCAGCCTCTCGGTGGAGCTGGAGTTGGGGCTGCTTGCCCCGGCGATAGCCACGTTGGGCCCGCTCACCGCGGAGTTCCCGCTCCGGGAGGAGCTGCGCGGTCTGCTGATGCTCGCGCTCTACCGGAGCGGCCGGCAGGCCGAGGCGCTCGGCGTCTACGCGGACACCCGCCGGCTGCTGGTCGACGAGCTGGGCGTCGAGCCGGGGCCACGACTGGCCTCGCTGCACCACGGCATCCTCGCCGCGGACCCGGCGCTGTCGCCGCCCGCCGTGGCGCAGACAGCCGCCACCGGGCCTCCGGGCCATCCCGGGCCTCCCGGGCTTCGCGTCCCGACCCAGCTTCCGCCGGACATCCTGGACTTCAGCGGGCGCGACAAGCTGGTCGCGGAGATCGCCGACGCGCTTCGCGCCGCCACCGGCCACGCCGTGGCGATCTGCGCACTCTCCGGGATCGGCGGCGTCGGCAAGACCACGCTCGCCGTCCACAGCGCCCATGAGGTGCGCGGCGCCTTCCCGGACGGCCAGCTGTACATGGACCTGTGCGGCGCCGGCCCCAGCCCGCTCGACCCCGCGGCGGTACTCGCCGAGTTCCTGCAGATCCTGGGAACCCCGCCGGAGCAGCTCCCGGAGACGACGGAGCAGCGGACCGCCCTCTTCCGTTCCCTGCTCGCCGACCGGCGGGTGCTCGTGCTGCTCGACAACATCCGCGACGCCGCCCAGGTACGCCCGTTGCTGCCGAGCACCGGCGGCAGCAGCGTCCTGGTCACCAGCCGGTCGCGGCTGGCCAGCCTGCCCGGAGCGCAACTGGTCGACGTCGAGGCGTTCAGCGAGGACGAGGCGGTCGACCTGTTCGCCGCCATCGCCGGAGCCGAACGGGTCGGTGCCGAGGAGCGGACGGCCCGTGATGTCGTCCGCGCCTGCACCCTGCTGCCCCTCGCCGTGCGCATCGTCGCCTCCCGGCTCGCCTCCCGTCCGGCCTGGACGATGGCCTCGCTGGCACGGCGCCTGGACGACCAGCGCAGACGCCTGGACGAGCTACAGGTCGGCGACCTGGCGGTGGAGGCCACCTTCCAACTCGGCTACCTGCAGCTCAACGAGCAGCAAGCTCGCGCCTTCCGCCTGCTGGCGCTGCCGGAGGGGCCGGTGATCTCGCTCGCCGCAGCGGCGGTGCTGCTGGAACTCCCGGAGCCCGACGCCGAGGCGGTGGTCGAGTCGCTGGTCGACGCCGGACTGCTGGAGGCGGACGAGCCGGGGCGCTACCGCTACCACGACCTGCTCAGGATCTTCGCCCGCAGACGCAGCGAGGAGATCGACCCGGACCCGGTGCGACAGCAGGCCCTGCTGAGACTGCTCGACCACTTCCTCGCCTCCGTGTGCAACGCCTCGCGCACCCTGGAGTCGGACGACACACTCAGCTGGCGCCTGCACACCCCGATCGGTGCCGGGGAGCCGCTGGCCGACCCGGACAGTGCGTGGTCCTGGCTGACCAGCGAGCGTCCGCAACTGCTGGCCGTGGTGGAGCAGGTGGTGCGCACCGCCCCGAGCGCGCTCCGGGCGGTGACGGACCTGCTGCTCGGCTGGATCTGGCTGGTCGAGGGGCAGGCTCGGGTGGAGGACTTCCTCTCGGTGCTGCGACCGGCGGTCGACCTCGCCGCCGCACGCGGCGACACCAGGAGCGAGGCCCGGCTGCGCTACCTGGTGGGTCTGCTGCACGGAATCGTCGGGAACGGCTCGCTGGCCGAGGACGCACTCAGGCGCTCCCTGGCCCTGGTCGACGCCGAGGAGAGCCTGGAGATCCACTACACCGTGGCGAGCGAGCTCGCGGTCCTGCTCAACGGCGCGGGACGGTCGGAGGAGGCGCTGCCCTATCTGGAACTGGCCCAGCGCCTGTGCGCCGAGCTGGGCCACCAGGCCGACGGCGCCCGCCTGCTGGCCAACATCGCCCGCGCCCATCTCAGCAGCGGGCGGAGGCCGGAGGCGGTCGCCGCCGCCCGGGAGGCGGTGAGCACGGCCGGTGTCGCGCGCAACCCGACGAGTCTCGCCGACGCCCTGTACCAGCTGGGCACCGTTCTGCACGGGTGCGAGCAGCACGCGGAGGCGGCACAACGGCTCGGCGAGGCACTCGACCTGTTCGCGGGACAGCAGCGGCCGTCCATGGAGGCGTACGCCCTGGCTCGGCTGGCCGAGTGCCACATCGACCTGGGAAATCCCGGCGAGGCGGTCAGCAGCGCGGAGAAGGCCCTGGAGCTCGGCCGCGAGGTCGGCGCCAGGTACGGGCAGGGCCTGGCGCAGGCCGCGCTGGGTCGAGCACTGGTGGCCCTGGGTCAGAGCGAGCGCGGCCGAAGGTGCCTGACTGAGGCTCAGCGCCTCTTCGACGAGCTGGAGGTGGCCGAGGCCGCTGCGGTCAGGACGCTCCTCCGGTGCCTGCCCGAGGTCGCCAGCGCCTGATGCCACCACAGGTCCCGTCCCGGCACCCAGCCCACGGGACGCGCCGTCCGGTGCACCACCAGGACCGTGCCGACCTGCGGACAGCTCCGAAGTGCGCGGTCGACCATCGACTTCAGCGCCGTCGGAACACCGTCCACGTCGGCGTAGTCCGCCGTCACCACGACCCTGGCGCCGTCCGCGAGCACCCGATCGCGCAGGGACCACTCGCTGAAGCCCTCGGGCGCCGTCACCGCGCGGGCGCCCAGGCGCTCGCAGGCGAGTGCGACGACGACGGACTCCGGGCCTGTCGGGAGGAAGACCTCGACCGGATCGCCCTCGCCCACGCCCGCCGCCACCAGCGCCTGGGCGGCCCGCCCGGTGAGTTCCTGGAGCCGCAGCATGGTGTAGAGCTCGGCCTCGCCGTTCTCCCCGACCCAGTGCAGGGCGACCTGGTCGTCCTGTGCGGCGATGAATCTGGCGCGGTCCGTACGGGTGCTGGTCGTCATGGGGTGCGCTGCTCTCTCGACTGCTCGATCAATTCTCGACGGACTGGGGACGTCAGCCCTCGGGACCAGGTCGTCCTCGGGACTGGGGCCATCGTGCACAGTTCCGATCAACAGCCGGTCAACGACGGGCAGGGGCGGGGCCGCGCGTGCGGACCCCGCCCCTGCCCCGGCTCACCTGTCGTCTGTCGTCAGGAGACGTTGAGCGCGGTGTCGTCGAGCACGAAGCTGGTCTGCAGGCTGGAGTTCTCGGTCCCGGTGAACTTCAGGGTGACGGTCTTGCCGATGTAGGGGGCGAGGTTGAGGGTCTGCTGGGTGTAGCCGCTCGCTGCGTTCAGGTTGGAGTAGGAGGCCAGGGTGGTGGACGTGGAGCCGGTGGTCGCCTGGGCACTGAGGGTGTCGTGGGCGGTGCTGCCGGTGTCGTCGGTGTCGATGTGCAGCCAGTAGGTGAACGTGGCGTTGGCGCAGCCGGCGGGGATGGTCACGGTCTGGGCCAGGGTGTCGGTGTGGGTGCTGCCGTAGCCGTCCAGCCAGGCGTCCCAGCTGCCGGAGTGGGCGGGCTCGCTGCTGGTGTCACTGTTGATGACGCCGGAGGTGGCCGTCCACGGGCTGGCGCTGCCGGTCTCGAACCCCGGGTTGCCGAGCAGCTGCGCGGCGGTGCATCCACCGCTCTGCGGGGCGATCGTCCAGGTGAAGGTGGCGCTGGCGCTGGGGCCGGTGCTGTCGGTGGCGGTCACCGTGACGCTGGAGCTACCGGCGGTGGTCGGCGTACCGCTGATCAGCCCGGTCGAGGAATTGACGGACAGTCCGGCAGGCAGACCCGACGCGCCGTAACTGAGCGTCCCACCCGCCGTGTCGGTCGCACTCAGCTGCAACGAAGCGGCCGTACCCACCGTGCCGCTCTGGTTGGCCGGGCCGGCGAGGGTGACGCCGCCCTGGGCCGCGATCGTCCAGGTGAAGGTGGCGCTGGCGCTGGGGCCGGTGCTGTCGGTGGCGGTCACCGTGACGCTGGAACTACCGGCGGCGGTCGGCGTACCGCTGATCAGCCCGGTCGAGGAATTGACGGACAGTCCGGCAGGCAGACCCGACGCGCCGTAACTGAGCGTCCCACCCGCCGTGT
>NZ_JBGCBY010000027.1:0-122821 GCF_041262165.1 Streptacidiphilus sp. MAP12-16 | reverse complement strand
ACAAATACCCCCCGCGGCCGTTGGCCACCATCCACGGGCTCGACTCCCGATCAGCCGAGACTACGACCACTGGCTACCGCACACCACGCCGTAAGTGCCCGGATGTACACCTGCGTCAGATCCGAGCCCGGCGCAGGTGCACAGCCGGGCTCTCAGGCCGCTCCTCCTGCCTCCTGCTCCTGCTGCGCCGCCGCGGCCCAGACCCGCGGCGAGCCGCCGGGGGCGAACCGCGCCACCCGCGGCGCGGGCACCAGACCGGGCAGCATGGCCTGCCAGAACAGGGTGATCCGAGCCTCCAGATCCGCCCGCCCGGTGAACAGTTGTGCCAAGGTCTGGATGCCCAGGAAGGAGCCGACAATCAGCTCCGCGACGGCCGTGGCGTCCAGATCGGCCCGGACGTCGCCCACCTGCTGCGCCTGGAGCAGCAACTCCGCCAGGCGCTCGGCCCAGGCGCGGTGCGAGGAGCCGTCGGGCTCGGTGTAGGTGTGTTCCAGCACCAGCCGCGCACTCGCCCGGATCCGTACGTCCCGGGTCAGCGCCCGGGCGAAGCCGTGAGTCAGGTCGATCACCACCTGCAGCGGCGGACCCGCCACGTCCACCTCCTCGTACCAGGAGGTCTCCTCGGCCACCACCGCCGCGGCCAGCTCCTCCTTGGAGGAGAAGTGGAAGTACAGGGCGCCCTTGGTCAGGCCCGCCCGGTTGTGGATGTCGGACAGCGTCGCCCGCGCGAAGCCCCGCTCGTCAAAGACTTCCGCCGCCGACATCAGGAGCTTGCTCCTGCTCTCCTCAGCACGTTGCTGCCTTGCCACGATTTGGTCTCCGCACGTCCATTGAAAAAAACCGACCCGAAGGTATTCTATAGCCTCAGCGGGTGAACCTGAGGGTACCCGTCGGCGATGCACAGCGGCTCGCACACCACTCTGGGGGTACACCATGTCCATCAGCACCCTTGGCACGCGCGAACGGTCCACCACCGCTCCACTCAGCCACGAGCACGAGTACGACCAGCCCGAGCGCACGGTTCCGCGCCACCTGGTGCACCGGCTCGCCGTCTCCGAGGTGCTGCTGACCGACTGGCAGCGCGAGTCGCCCGAGGCCTTCACCCTTCGCGCCCAACTGCCGCGCGCACACAGCTTCTACGACACGGCGGACGGCAGACACGACCCGCTGCTGCTGGTCGAAGCCGTACGCCAGGCCGGCCTGCTGATCTCCCACGCCGAGCTGGGCGTCCCGTACGGACACCGCTTCCTGATGCACAGCCTCAGCCTGGAGTGCGACCCGAACGGCCTTCGACTCGAAGCCACACCCGCAGATCTGCTGCTCCGTCTGACCTGCCACGACATGCGTCACCGCGGCCGCAGACTGGCGGGCATGGCCTACCACGTGCACCTGTACCGGGGCGGCACTCCGATAGGCATCGGCAAGTCCCACTTCGACTGCCTCGCCCCCGCTGTCTACGACCGCCTGCGTTCCCGCCCGCAGCACCTGACGCCCGCACACCTGCCCGCACCGCCGCTCAGCCCGTCCCTGGTCGGCCGCGACCGTCTGCGCGACGTCGTACTCTCCCCCACCGCTGACGAGAACACCTGGGAACTGCGCGTCGACCAGACCCACCCGGTGCTCTTCGACCACGCCGTCGACCACGTCCCCGGCATGCTGATGATCGAGGCCCTGCGCCAGGCCGCCTGGCTCGCCAGCAGCCCCAACGGCTTCGACCTGCGCTCACTCCAGGCCGACTTCCACCACTACGCCGAACTGGACCGCCCCTGCCTGGTCCACAGCGCGGTCAGCTCCGACTCCCTCGCACTGACCATCACTCAGGACGACGTCACCGTGGCCTCCGGCCGGGTCGCCCTCCAGCACTGACACCACCCGGGCCCCGGGGCCGACTCCCACGCGACCGGTCACGGGCGACTCGCTCCGCCGGTGGAGGGGACCCCCTCCACCGGCGAGGACATCGAGCCGCGCAGGTCGGCTGATCTCCCCTTTCGGGGGAGTCGACGCTTCGATCGGTTTTGTTCGCTCCACCGTCGGTGATCCCTTCGGGCGGCCCTGATCCTCAGGCACAACCCGAGTGGAGCTGCGCATGTCCGACGTGGCCTTCGTCGGCGTCACGATCATCGTGTTCGCCGTTCTCGCCCTGATCGCCAAGGGGGTGGAGAAGCTGTGAGCGCGGACAACATCATCGGGCTGATCGTGTCCGTCGGCCTGGTCGGCTACCTGGTCGTGGCTCTGATCCTCCCGGAGAAGTTCTAGTGGACCCGACCCTGGCGGGATTCCTGCAGGCCCTAGCCCTGGTCGCGGCGCTCGCCCTGTCGCACCGCCCGCTCGGCGACTTCATGGCGCACCTGCTCACCAGCGCCAGGCACCTGCGCATCGAACTCGGGCTCTACCGCGTCATCGGGGTGGACGGCGACGCCGACCAGACCTGGTCGGTCTATCTGCGGAGCATGCTGGCCTTCTCTGCGGTCTCGGTGCTCTTCCTCTACGCCTTCCAGCGGCTGCAGAACCACCTCTGGCTCTCCCTCGGCTTCCCTGCCGTGCCGGCGCCGACCGCCTTCAACACCGCCGCCTCCTTCGTCACCAACACGAACTGGCAGTCCTACTCCGGTGAGGCCACCATGGGCCATCTGGTGCAGATGGCCGGGCTCGCGGTGCAGAACTTCGCCTCGGCCGCCGTCGGCATCGCGATCGTCGCCGCTCTCATCCGGGGCTTCACCCGCAACCGAACCGACCGGGTCGGCAACTTCTGGACCGACCTGACCCGGATCATCGTGCGGCTGCTGCTGCCCGCCTCCTTCGTGATCGCCATCGTCTTCGTCGCCTCCGGCATGGTGGAGAACCTGCACGCGGCCCATGCCGTTACCACGCTCACCGGCGCCACCCAGTCCGTCACCGGCGGACCGGTGGCCTCGCAGGAGGTCATCAAGGAGCTCGGCACCAACGGCGGCGGCTTCTACAACGCCAACTCCGCGCACCCGTTCGAGAACCCCAACCCGTTCACCAACTGGCTGGAGATCTACCTCCTGCTGGTGATCTCCTTCTCGCTGCCGCGCACCTTCGGCACGATGATCGGCGACCGGCGCCAGGGCTACGCGATCCTCGCCGTGATGTCACTGTTCTGGGTCGCCTCCGCCTCCCTGATGACCTTCTTCGAATGGCAGCACCACGGCAGCGCGCCACACGCCGCCCACGCCGCGATGGAGGGCAAGGAGGTCCGCCTCGGCATCGCCGCCACCGCCCTGTTCGCCTCCTCGACGACGCTCACCTCGACCGGCGCGGTCAACGGGGCGCACGACTCGCTGACGCCCCTGGGCGGCGGCGTGGCCATTGTCGACATGATGCTCGGTGAGATCGCGCCCGGCGGAACCGGATCCGGCCTCTACGGCATGCTCGTCCTCGCGGTCGTGACAGTGTTCGTCGCCGGTCTGATGGTCGGCCGCACCCCCGAGTACCTGGGCAAGAAGCTCGGCGCGCGGGAGATGAAGTTCGCCTCGCTCTACATCCTGACCACCCCGGCGATCGTGCTGGTCGGCACGGGTGTGGCGATGTCCCTCAAGGGCGAGCGCGCCGCCATGCTCAACAACGGCGCCCACGGCTTCTCCGAGGTGCTCTACGCCTTCACCTCGGCCGCCAACAACAACGGCTCCGCGTTCGCCGGACTGACCGTCACCAGCACCTGGTGGAACAGCGCGCTCGGGCTGGTCATGCTCTTCGGCCGGTTCCTGCCGATGGTCTTCGTGCTGGCCCTGGCGGGCTCCCTGGCCCGGCAACATCCGGTGCCGGCCGGGGCGGGGACGCTCCCCACGCACAACGCGCTGTTCGTCGGGATGCTCTCGGGCGTGGTGCTGATCGTGGTCGGCCTCACCTACTTCCCGGCCCTGGCACTGGGACCGCTCGCGGAAGGCCTCCACTGATGAGCACGAACGCGCCTACCGCCGCGCCGGAGACCCACCGGGTCTCCGGCGGGCTGATGGACCCCAAGCAACTCCTCGCCTCCCTGCCGGACGCGGTGCGCAAGGTCGACCCGCGGGTGATGTTCAAGAACCCGGTGATGTTCGTCGTCGAGATCGGGTCGTTCCTGACCACCTACTCGGCCATCCGCCACACCAGCGTGTTCGCCTGGGTGATCACCGTGTGGCTGTGGCTGACCGTGGTGTTCGCCAACCTGGCGGAGGCCGTCGCCGAGGGCCGCGGCAAGGCCCAGGCCGAGACCCTGCGCCGGACCAAGACCGACACCCTCGCGCGTCGGATCGTCGGCGGCTGGAGTCCAGGGGCCGTCTCGGTGCCCGAGGAACAGGTCGCGGCCACCGAGCTCAGGCTCGGCGACTTCGTGATCGTGGAGGCCGGCCAGGTCATCCCCGGTGACGGGGATGTGGTCGAGGGTGTCGCGAGCGTGGACGAGTCGGCGATCACCGGTGAGTCGGCGCCGGTGATCCGCGAGTCCGGCGGTGACCGCTCGGCGGTGACCGGCGGTACCAAGGTGCTGTCGGACCGCATTGTCGTGAAGATCACCTCGGAGCCCGGCAAGACGTTCATCGACCGCATGATCGCCCTGGTCGAGGGCGCAGCGCGGCAGAAGACGCCCAACGAGATCGCCCTCAACATCCTGCTGGCCTCGCTGACCATCGTCTTCCTGCTCGCGGTCGTCACCCTGCAGCCGATGGCCAAGTACGCCGGAGCCGAGCAGACCATCGTGGTCCTCGTCGCCCTCCTGGTCGCCCTGATCCCGACCACGATCGGTGCGCTGCTGTCCGCGATCGGCATCGCGGGCATGGACCGGCTGGTGCAGCGCAACGTGCTGGCCATGTCGGGGCGCGCGGTCGAGGCGGCCGGCGACGTGTCCACGCTGCTGCTGGACAAGACCGGCACGATCACCTTCGGCAACCGCCAGGCCGCCGAGTTCCTGCCCGTCGGCGCTGTCGACGTCGCCCGGCTCGCCGACGCGGCCCAACTCTCCAGCCTGTCCGACGAGACGCCCGAGGGCCGGTCCATCGTCGTGCTGGCGAAGGAGAAGTACGGGCTGCGGGCCCGGCACCAGGGCGAGTTGTCGCACGCGACGTGGATCGAGTTCACCGCCCAGACCCGCATGTCGGGCGTGGACCTCGACGAGCCGTCAGGAGTCCACGCCACGCGGAAGGGCGCCGCAGGCTCCGTCGCCGCCTGGGTCAGGGAGAATGGCGGCAGCACCGGCAACGAGCTGGACATCGCGGTCGAGCGGATCTCCAACCGGGGCGGCACCCCGCTGGTCGTGGCCGAACACGTTGCCGGAGACCCGGCCCGCGTCCTCGGCGTGATCTACCTCAAGGACGTGGTCAAGCAGGGCATCAAGGAACGCTTCGAGGACCTGCGCATGATGGGCATCAAGACCGTCATGATCACGGGTGACAACCCGTTGACGGCGGCGGCGATCGCCGAGGAGGCGGGGGTCGACGACTTCCTGGCCGAGGCGACGCCCGAGGACAAGATGGCCCTGATCCGCAAGGAGCAGGAGGGCGGCAAGCTGGTCGCGATGACCGGCGACGGCACCAACGACGCCCCCGCGCTGGCGCAGGCGGACGTCGGTGTGGCGATGAACACCGGTACCTCGGCCGCCAAGGAGGCCGGGAACATGGTGGACCTGGACTCCAACCCCACCAAGCTCATCGAAATCGTGGAGATCGGCAAGCAACTGCTGATCACCCGCGGCGCACTGACGACGTTCTCCATCGCCAACGACGTCGCGAAGTACTTCGCGATCATCCCCGCGATGTTCGCCAGCGTCTACCCGGGGCTCAGCAAGCTCAACATCATGCACCTGCACAGCCCGACCTCGGCGATCACCTCGGCGATCATCTTCAACGCCCTGATCATCATCGGCCTCATCCCGCTCGCGCTGCGCGGCGTGCGCTACAAGCCCTCCTCAGCGGGTGCCCTGCTGCGCCGCAACCTGGGTGTCTACGGCATCGGCGGCCTGATCCTGCCCTTCGTCGGGATCAAGATCATCGACCTGATCATCCAGTTCATCCCCGGCCTGCGGTAATCGCGAGCTCCTGAGAGAGAGGGTGAGCACGCTCATGGCAAAGCCCCTGCCGTCCCTGGTCCGGCTGCATCTGACGGGTCTGCGGACCCTGCTGGTACTCACCGTGGTGTGCGGCCTGGCCTACCCACTGGTGATCACCGGCATCTCCCAGGTCGCCTTCTCCGGACAGGCCAACGGCTCCCTGGTGAAGGCGAACGGAAGGGTCGTCGGCTCCAGCCTGATCGGACAGAACTTCAACCTGCCCCAACTGGACCCCAAGGCCGCTCCCGCCCCCGACCCGCGGTGGTTCCAGCCGCGTCCCTCCGCCGCGGGAAGCAACGGCTACGACCCGACCGCGTCCGGCGCCTCCAATCTGGGACCGAACGACGCCGGCCTGACCCGGACCATCCAGCAGCGGCGCGCGGCCGTCGCCCTCTTCGACGGCGTCGCCCCCGGCTCGGTGCCTCCCGACGCGCTCACTGCCAGCGGCTCTGGCCTCGACCCCGACATCTCTCCCGCCTACGCTTATGAGCAGGTCAACCGCGTCGCCCGAGCCCGCCGACTGCCCCCGGCCCAGGTCCGCAGCCTGGTCACGTCCCATATCCGGGGCCGCAGTCTCGGATTCCTTGGGCAGTCGAGGGTCGACGTGCTCACGCTCAACCTGGCGCTCGCCCGGCTCGGCTGACCCGGATCGGCAGGGGAAGGGACCTCCCGTGACGCAGCCATACAGCCCCGACCCGCGCGGCCACACCCGCTCCACCCCGGGCAGGCTCAAGGTCTACCTCGGTTCCGCGCCCGGGGTGGGCAAGACCTACCGGATGCTCGACGAGGGTCGGCGACGGTTGGACCGCGGCACCGACGTCGTCGTCGGCTACGTCGAATCCCACAATCGCCGCCGGACCGAGGAACGGCTCGCCGGTCTGGAGGTCCTCCCCCGACTGCACCGCGAGTACCGCGGTGCGCAGTTCACGGAGATGGACGTCGACGCGGTCCTCGCCCGGCGCCCCGAGGTCGCCCTGGTCGACGAGCTTGCCCACACCAACATCCCTGGCGGCAAGCACGCCAAACGCTGGCAGGACGTGCGGGACCTGCTCGACGCCGGCATCGATGTGCTGACCACGGTGAACATCCAGCACCTGGAGTCCCTCAACGACGTCGTGCAGAAGATCACCGGCGTGCCGCAGCGCGAGACCGTCCCCGACGAGGTGGTCCGCCGCGCCGACCAGATCGAACTCGTCGACATGCCGCCGGAGGGCCTGCGCCGCCGCATGGTCCACGGCAACGTCTACGGACCCGAGAAGGTCGACGCCGCCCTGTCCAACTACTTCCGGGTCGGCAACCTCATCGCACTGCGCGAACTCGCCCTGCTCTGGCTGGCCGGCCGGGTGGACGAGGGACTGCAGCGCTATCGCGCCGAGCACGGCATCGGCGGCGTCTGGGAGACCCGCGAACGCGTCGTGGTCGCGCTCACCGGCGGCCCCGAAGGAGAGACCCTGGTCCGCCGCGCCGCCCGCATCGCTGACCGGGCGTCCGGCGGCGACCTGCTCGCCGTGCACGTGGCCCGAAGCGACGGGCTGGCCGACGCCTCCCCGGCCGCGCTGTCCGCGCAGCGTCAGCTGGCCGAGAGCCTCGGCGGCAGCTACCACTCCGTCGTCGGCGACAACATCCCCACCGCCCTGCTCGACTTCGCCCGCGCCGAGAACGCCACCCAGCTGGTGCTGGGCACCAGCCGAAGAAGCGCTCTGCTGCGCGCCGTCACCGGACGCGGCATCGGCGAGACCACGGTCGAACTCTCCGGCGACATCGACGTCCACATGGTCACCCACGAGCAGTCAGGCCGCGGCCGCCGCCTGCCCATGCCCGGCGGGCCGCACCCGACCATGCAACGCGTCGCCGGTGCCACAGCCGCCCTCGTGGCCCCGGTCCTGCTCACGCTGGTGCTCACGCAGACCCGGGGATCACTCAACCTGACCAGCGAGGCACTGCTCTACCTGCTGACCGTGGTCGGCGTCGCCTGCCTCGGCGGCGTCGCCTCCGCCCTCCTCGCCGCCCTGACCACCTCGCTCCTGCTCAACTACTACTTCATCCCGCCGATCCACCAGTTCACCATCGACGAGCCCAACAACGTCCTGGCCCTGGCGGCGTTCGCCGCCGTCGCCGTGATCGTGAGCACCATCGTCGAACGGGCCACCCTTCTGTCCCACCGCGCCGCCCGGGCCACCGCCGAAGCCGAGACGCTCTCGGCTCTCGCACGCAACGTCCTCGGCGGCGAGCAAGCGATCCCGGCGCTGCTCGCCCGGCTGCGGGAGACGTTCGGCATGGACAGCGTGTCCCTGGTGCGACGCGGCAGGAGCGGCCCCGACACCGTCCTGGCCACCGCAACGACGGCGACCGACCGTGGTAGCGGAGCCGAAGGGGACGCGGCGCTGGAGGAGGTCTCCGTCGGCGGCGACGCCGTACTCCTGCTGCGCGGGCGTCCGCTCCCCGCAGCGGACCGCCGCGTGCTCACCGCTTTTGCCGCGCACGTCGGCGCAGCCCTGGAGCGGGAACGGCTGACCGAGGCCGCGGCCGAGGCCGAACCGATCGAGTCCGCGAACCGGTCGCGCGCGGCGCTGCTGGCCGCCGTCAGCCACGATCTCCGGGACCCGCTGTCCGTGGCGGTCGCCGCGGTCACGTCGCTGGACAGCCAGGACATCGAACTCCCGGCCGAGGACCGACGGGAGCTCTTCGCCGTCGGCAGGGCCGCACTGGGCAAGCTCGCCCGGCTGGTCGACGACCTCCTGGCGCTGAGCCGGCTGCACACCGGCAGCCTCGCCCCCGATCTGCAGCCCACCACCGTGTCGGAGTCCTTCCTCGCAGCACGGGAAGCCCTCGGCGAGGTACCGGCGACGGTGCAGGAGGACGGACTTGACGATGCGCCGGCTGTCCTGGCCGATCCGGCGCTGCTCGAGAGGATCCTCGCCAACCTGCTGGCCAACGCCCTGTTGCGGACCCCCGAGGGAGCGGAGATCCAGGTCTCCGCACGTTCGCTGGGGGACCACGTCGAGGTCCTGGTCGCCGATCGGGGTCCCGGGGCTCCGGTCACCGACCGGGACAGCGTCTTCGACCCGTTCCCGCCCGCCGGCGAGAGCGTCGACGCCCGCGGGAGCGGCGTCCGTCTCCCCCTCGCCCTGTCCCGAGGGTTCGCCGAGGCCATGGGCGGAAGCCTCACACCCGAGGACACCCCGGGCGGCGGACTGACCATGGTCCTTGCCCTCTCCACCGCGGAGTAGCGGCGCAGTAGCGGGGCCGCGCGCGGCCGGCTGGTGCCGACGGGCGGACGTGGCGGCGCGTGCGGGCACCCAGCAGCCCTCCGCCGGTTTGCCCCCACTAGGGTTCGCCCTGAACAGGCCGGCAGGACAAACACGAGGTGGTGCGCGGTGTCGACGAACACGGCAGGGACGGACGGGCCGGTCGCCGACGAGGGCTCGACGGGCAGTCAGGAGCGGGACCGGCTCACCGTGCCGCAGGGCCTGGCCGCGCTGTCACTGGACGCGCTGGCGTCGGTGGCCTACGGCCCCGAGGCCATCGTGGTGGTGCTGGCCGCGGCGGGCAGTCACGGGCTCGGGTTCACGCTGCCGGTCACCATCGCGATCGTGGTCCTGCTGGCGGCGCTGACCTTCTCCTACCGGCAGGTCATCGCCGCCTTCCCGAACGGCGGTGGCGCCTACGCCGTCGCCGGACGCCACCTGGGACGCCGGGTAAGCCTGGTCGCGGCCGCCTCGCTGATCATCGACTACGTACTGAACGTCGCGGTCTCGGTCTCCGCCGGCGTCGCCGCGCTCACCTCCGCCTTTCCTTCCCTCTACGCGGACCGGGTCGTGCTGTGCGTGGTGGTGCTGGCACTGATCACGGCGGTCAACCTGTACGGGATCGCGGAGTCGGCGAAGGTGATGATTGTGCCGACCGTCGTCTTCGTCGTGGCGATCTTCGCCGTGATTGTGGTCGGACTCCTGCGGACGCATCCGGCGACCGAACCGACCCACCCGGTGGCGTCCGCCACCAGCAGCGTGGGACTGCTGCTGCTCCTGCGCGCCTTCGCGTCCGGTTGCTCGGCGCTGACCGGGGTCGAGGCGATCGCGAACGCCGTGCCGACCTTCCGCAGCCCACGAGTGCAGCGGGCGCAGCGCACCGAGGTCGCGCTGGGGGCGCTGCTGGGCTCCATGCTGCTGGGCCTGTCGCTGCTGATCGACAAGTTCCACGTTGCCCCGAGCAACTCCAAGACCGTGCTGGCCCAGCTCACTGACGCCGCGTTCGGCCACAACATCGGCTTCTTCGTGGTCCAGATCGCCACGATGGTGCTGCTGGCCCTGGCGGCGAACACCTCATTCGGCGGGATGCCGGTACTCACCTCACTGCTGGCCCGCGACAACAACCTGCCGCATGTCTTCGCCCTGCGCGCGGATCGGCAGGTGTACCGGCACGGTGTCGTGGTCCTGGCGGGCGCGGCCCTGGTGCTGCTGATCGGTTCCCGGGGCGACACCCAGGCGCTGGTGCCGTTCTTCGCCATCGGGGTCTTCATCGGTTTCACGATCTCCCAGATCGGCATGGTCCGGCACTGGCGCGTCGAACGCGGCGCGGGGTGGCAGGGCCGCGCGGCGCTCAACGGACTGGGCGCGCTGCTGACAGCCGTGGCACTGGTCATCGAACTGGTGGCGAAGTTCACCGAGGGCGCGTGGCTGGTGTTCCTGGTGGTCGCGATTCTGGTCGGGCTGTTCGAGGTGATCCACCGCACCTACCGGCAGATCGGCCTCGGACTGCATCTGGGCGAGGTGCCCGGCCCGCCTCAGCCACAGCACTCGCTGGTCATCGTCCCGGTCGGCGCGGTCAACCTGCTCACCCAGGAAGCGATCGGGGCCGCGCTCTCGCTCGGCGACGAGGTGCGTGCGGTCACCGTGGTCCACCCGGACGACCAGGACCCCGAGAGCGCCCAACGGATCCACGACGCGTGGAACGCGTGGCAGCCGCACGTCCCGCTGACCGTGCTGACCAGCCCGAGCCGGTCGCTGACCCGCCCGATCGTGGACCACCTCCGCGCGCTGGAAGCCGAGGCCGACCACGACCGCCTGGTGGTGCTGATCCCCGAGATGCACCTGCCCCGCCCCTGGCAGCGGCTGCTGCAGAACCAGCGCGGAGCGGTCCTCGACCGCGCCCTGCGCCGCTACACCGACGCCGTCATCTGCCGCCTCCGGTTCCGCATCGACGTCCCCCGCTGACGTGTCGCCGCCTCGGTCCCGGCACTCAGCCGAGCTGGTCGCGCCCGCCGCCAAAGTGCCGTCAAGATTCGCCCCGTCTGCGTCAGGGTGGCATCAGGAACGGAGTGCCTTGCCCGGGAAGCCCGCACAGTGAGTGCTACGAGAGTCGCTGACCGCCGTACGGGTGGATGGGCGGGGGGACAACTCGCGGAGAGAGCCGCCCGAGAACGGCCACGGTCGGCGAGCACGGATCGTATGTGAAGGAAGACTCCTCCTGAACCCGGAAGGGCCAGGAGGGCGGACCCCGCGCGGCGGGCTGGTGGTCTGGGCGCTCCTCCTGGCTGGTCGAGAGGCTCGGCGCCCGCCGCGCGGAGGGTTCCGGCGAGGCATCCCCTGCTGGTCCAGGTCCCCGCCCAGTCGGCGGCCACCGCTGGGTTCCGAAAGTCCCTGTTCAGGGCGGTTAAAGGGTTGATAAGATGCCCGGACGGTGTGCCGGGAAGTCTGGTCGGCTCGGAGGATGGTCTGCTGCGATCCGCAGCGGCGCCCCCGACTCATGGACCAGAGGTCTGCGCAGATGCGAACGGTTGGCACCGTCCTGTTCCTCGTCGTACTGGCCACGGTGGTCGCCACCGGGGCCCGCCGCTGGCGCATACCCGCCCCCTCCCTGCTGGTCCTGGTCGGCCTCGCTGTCGCCCTGATCCCGGGCACCCCGCCCCTGCACATCGCCCCGCAGACCATCGGCCTGGTCGTACTGCCCCCGCTGCTCTACGCCTCAGCGGAGGAGCTGTCGCTGCGGGACCTGCGCACGGTGTGGAAGCCGGTGACCGTGCTTGCCATCGGCCTGGTCCTGGCGTCCGCCGCCGCAGTCGGCGTCCTGGCCGGATTGCTCACCCCGCTGTCGGCCTCCATGGCCTTCGTCCTGGGCACCGTGCTGGCCAGCACCGACCCGGTCGCGGTCACCGCGCTGGGCCGCCGCCTGGCCCTGCCCGGCCGCGTGCAGGTGCTGGTGCAGGCCGAGAGTCTGTTCAACGACGCCACCTCACTCGTGCTCTTCAAAGTCGCCGTCGCGATCGCGGTCACCTCGGGCACCGTGAGCTGGCAGAGCGCCGGCGGCGAGTTCGTCCTGCTCGCGGGCGGCGGCAGCGTGATCGGCGCGGCGGTGGCGGGCGTCGTGGCACTCATCCGCCGCCGTACCACCGACCCGGTCCTGGAGACCGTCATCGCGCTGGTCACCCCCTATGCGGCGTACGTGCTGGCCGAGTCCGCCCACACTTCGGGGGTAACCGCCGTGGTGGTCGCCGGGGTGCTGCTGGGCCGCTCCGGGCATCGCCTCACCGACGCGCGCATCCGGCTGCAACTGCAGGCCGTCTACGCGGTGGTGGTCTTCCTGCTGGAAAGCGTCGTGTTCAGCATCGTCGGCCTGGAGCTGCCCACCCTGGTACGCGAACTGCCCGCCGGCAGCGGACCGTGGCCACTGCCCGCCCTGGCCATCGCCGCCGCCCTGATCGCTCTGCGCGTGGCCTGGATGCTGCCGCTGTCCACCGCCGTCAAACCCGTCGGCGGCCGATCCTCATGGCGCGTTGCGGCAGTGGCGACCTGGGCCGGCACCCGCGGGGTGATGCCGCTGGCCGCCGCACTGTCCATTCCCCTGGTCACCGCCAACGGCGCCCCGCTGCCCGGACGCCCGCTCATCCTGACCCTGACCACTGCCGTCGTGGTCTTCACCCTCGTGGTCCAGGGCCTGACCCTGGCCCGGGTCGTGGGCCGCTCCGGACTGGCCCTGGAACCCGAGCACACCGCCCGCGAGGAGGCCGCCGCCCGCGACACCCTCGCCCGTGCCGGGCTGACCCACCTCGACCAACTCACCGGCCTGGAAACCGTCCCCGACGCCGCCGTCGAGCGTCTCCGCCGCAGCCTGGGTGCCCGGCTGGACCAACCCTCCGACCCCGACGAGGACTCCGCCGTCGGAGCCGACACCTTCCTGCGGGCCTACCGTGACCTGCGCCGCGAGGTCATCGCCATCCAAGGCGCCCAACTTCGCCGCCTGTACGACGAGCACCAAGTCAGCGACACCACCCGCCGACGCCTCCAGCACGACCTCGACCTGGAGGAGGCCGGCCTCGGCGACCGCTGACACCCCACGTGAAGTGCTGAGCCTGCGGGCCCGTCTGGCATCGATAGCATGCCCTTCACCATCCGTAGCTGGAACCTGGAGGCCCTCGCCCGGTTGCTCGCTGAGCGCGCTCCCAGGAGGCCCGAGCCCGTCAGACGCCGACTGCCCGAGCGACACCGTTCGCCGGGATAGGTCGAGTGGGCTGGGCGGCCAGCCGGGTATGCCTCGACGGGGGCCGGCGCCCCAAGTGCTGTGACCGCATAGGTTCACCGGGTTGGCTCGAAGATCGAGCGTAATCCCATTGCTGCTGCTCCGTGAGCACGGCAGGGTCTGCGTCATGCTTGAACTGCGCACTTTGGAAACAGACGACTGGTCGATCTGGAGGGAACTGCGGCAGGCAGCCCTGGCGGAGGCACCCTATGCGTTCGGGTCGACGCTTGCGGAGTGGCAGGGAGCCGGTGATCGCGAGGACCGCTGGCGTGCCCGTCTGGAGATTCCCGGCGCACACAATGTCATTGCGGTAGTCGACGGTCGGCCTGCGGGGATGGTCAGCGGCGTTCCAGTTGAGCATGGAGAAGACAGCGTTGAGCTGATCTCGATGTGGGTCAGTCCCGTGGCCCGAGGCAGAGGGGTAGGCGACTCCCTGATTCGGGAGGTTGAGCGGTGGGCTGCAGAGCGAGGTGCCAAGTCTTTGCGCTTGTCCGTGATGCCGGACAATATTAGGGCTGCCGCTCTCTACAAGCGCCACGGGTTCACGGACACGGGTGTGCCGGGTGACCTCCTGCCCGACGGCACGGGTAGAGAACAGATCATGGCCAAGGACCTGGCGAACAGTTAGGTAGATCACCGGGGCGCTTGGTCACGCAACCATGGCAACCGGGCGTCCGCCCCAGCGGATGCCCTTCTCGCTCCGGATGCGGGCGCGTTCACGGCGCTCGGCGGCCAGGATGTCGCGGTGGCGGGCGTTGGCGTTGCGCCAGCGCACGTAGGCGTGAGCTTGTCGTTTATGGTCCGGATGGTCGCTGGACCATAAACGACAAGCTGAGCGGGGTGGAGGCAGCACCTATCGGTCCGGCGCAGTCGGCCGTGTGGATCGGGTGGCGTTCGATCAGGCAGCTGGTTCTGCTGACGGTTCCATGGCAGATCGGCCACGGCGACCAGCGGGGGAGGGCAGTCCGAGCGGCTGGCTGACGCCGGCTTCGGGTGTTCCTGCCGGTGCTGGAGTCATCGTTGCGCCCCAGGCGCCCAGCGCGCGAATCGCGGGCTCGAGGCTGAGGCCTGTGTCGGTCAGTGTGTACTCCACGCGTGGGGGGACCTCCGCGTGGATGACGCGCAGGACCAGCCCGTGCTCCTCTAGGGAGCGCAACCGGTCGGTGAGGGTCTTGGGGCTGATGCCGACGAGCGAGGTCCGCAGCTCTGTGAAGCGCTTGGTGCCGCCGAGCAGGTCACGAATCACGAGCATCGTCCACCTGCCGTCGAGGATCTGCACGGCCCGGGCCACCGGGCAGCCGTCGTCGGCGCATTCCTCATCCATGACATCTCCCTGCTCGGACCCAATAGTTCAATTACGGATACTAGTTCACTCTTTGACAATCGACCCTGGTGCTCGCCTACCGTCACGGCATCGTCCACCTGCTGAACGGAGCATCACCCGTGCGAGCACTACGCATCACCCTTGTCACCGTCGGAGTCTTCCAGCTGGTCCTGGGGGCACTGTTCCTGCTGGCACCCGTGGCAGGCGCCGAGACGCTGGGCCTGCGCCCGGCAGCACCCTCGTGGGCGAACTGGCTGTTCGCGATGATGGCCGGCCGCTTCCTCGGCTATGCCTACGGCATGTTCACCGCGGCGCGGGCACCGCGCCTGCGCGTCGGCTGGATCGACACGATGATCGTCATCCAGGCCATCGACTGGATCGCCACGCTCGCCTACCTGGCCGGCGGAGACCTGAGCCTGAGCCAGGTCAGCACCGCCGCGTTCGCGCCGGCGCTCTTCATCGGCGCGCTCCTGTGGTTCCACCCGCGCCGACTGCCGGCCAACCGCTGACCGCCGACCACAGCCGAGGAGTCCCCCATGCGCCGCACCTACCGCACGCTCTACCGGCTGGGCATCGTTCCCTGGGACCAGCCAGGGGCGCCGGGGCCTCTCGTCGACATCGTCGAGGGCCCGACAGCGCTGCCACCCGCCCAGGCCCTCGACCTCGGCTGCGGTACCGGCCGCCAGGCTCACTACCTCGCCGCGCACGGCTGGTCGGTCACGGCCGTCGACTACGTACCCGAGGCCATCGCCACTGCCCGCCGCAGCCATTCGCAGGGCCACGTCGTCTGGCGTGTCGCGGACGTGACCGAGCCCCGTGCGGTCGACCCCGACGGCCGACTCGCCGGTGCCACCTCACTCCTGCTCGACAACGGCTGCCTGCACGGGGTCCCGGTGGGACGCAGGACGGGTTGGGCCACCACGGTCAGCACCCTTGCCGCACCAGGGGCCGTCCTCCTGGTGCGCGCCGCGCCGCGCCGACGCCGCGGTATCGGACCCCGCGGGATCGACGAGAGCGAGATCACCGCGCTCCTCGCCCGCCGTTGGCGACCGCTCGTAGCACTCGAGTCGACCTGGTTCTCCTACGCTCTGCTGCCAGCGAGTCCCCTGCCGAGCCAGGACACAGTGGGCGATCCCACGGCCCCTGCCGTCGAGCCAGCTGACCGGGGCGACCCAGGAGACCTGGTCGATCCGGGCGAGGTGGAGGGGTAGTTCACGAAATCCGCCCCGTTCGTCGGGCAGTGGGGCCGTTTCGCTCCCCCACGGCCAGCACCAGCCGGTTGTCGGCGGCACGCGGCAGCGGCAGTCCGGCCAGCGTGCGCCGCAGCCGGCCGACATCAAGACGCCCCTGGTTCAGTCCCGCGTACAGCCCGCCATGGCCGCGCCGATGCTCGGGTGCCAACGCCAACCCCACCACGACGCTATGTTCGATTCCAGACGATAAACGACAAGGTAAGTGCCTGTTTGCGATCCCGAGATACTGGTTGCGTTCGATTCGAATATGCGACTACGGGCGCTTGGGCTCCGCTACTGCACCAGTAGGCTCCCTGCGGCGATGCCCGGCGGGAGTCGGCAAGTAGATCGAGGGGAACACCATGAAGGTTCTGATCGCTTCGCCCTCCGCCAACGTGTGCTACTGGCCTGATCGTCAACGCGCGCTCCGTCCCTTCGTGGAGATCTTGCGAGAGCTCGGGGCCGAGCAGCGGAGCGATGACCTGAACAGGGAATCAGTGCCGTTCCGGCTTCGCCGAACGCGACATCAGTTCCTTCACGGCCGCCTGCGGGGCTTTCCCGCGGTGGACAATCTCCACGACCGTCTCGGTGATCGGCATGTCGACGCCGTGACGCCGCGCGAGATCGAGCACCGACTGGCAGGACGTGACTCCCTCCGTGGTCTGCTTCGCCGCGGCGACTGCCTCCTGCAACGTCATGCCCCGCCCGAGGTTGCTGCCGAAACTGTGCGTGCGCGACAGCGACGATGAACCAGTGGCCACGAGGTCGCCCATGCCCGCCAGTCCCGCGAAGGTGAGTGGGTCGGCGCCCATCGCCGCGCCGAGGCGCGTGGTCTCAGCGAGTCCCCGGGTGATCAGGGACGCCTTGGTGTTGTCCCCGAGACCCATGCCGTCGGCGATGCCGACGGCCAGCCCGATCACGTTCTTAACCGCGCCCCCGAGCTCGCAACCAACCACATCAGTGCTGGTATACGGCCGGAAATAGCCCGTATGGCATACGGCCTGCAGCCTCTTCGCGACAGACTCGTCCGTGCAAGCTACGACGCTCGCGGCGGGCTGGCGACAGACGATCTCGGGGGCCAGGTTGGGACCGGATACGACGGCGATATGCTCGGGCCCCGCGCCTGTGACTTCGGCGATGACCTGGCTCATCAGCTTGGCAGTGCCTAGCTCGACACCCTTCATCAAGCTGACCAGCACCGCTTCCGGGCCGATGAACGGGGCCCATGCGCCGAGATTGGCCCGCAGTACTTGCGAGGGCGTCGCCAGCACCACGAATTCGGCCCCCCGCGCCGCCCCAGCCGCATCCGTCGTCGCCTTGATCCCGGGCGGGAGTTCAACGCCGGGGAAGTAGTCCGGGTTGGTGCCCGTCGTGTTGATGGCGTCGACCAGTTCGGAACGACGCCCCCACAGAGAGACCTCACAGCCGGCGTCGGCAAGGACCATGGCGAACGCAGTCCCCCAGGACCCCGTACTGAAAACAGCGACACGGCTTGTCACCGGTCAGCCCCCTCCGCGATCGTGATCAAACAAGACCAGGCCCACCCTAGCCGCGCCAGTCATGGACAACGGCGAGAGGACCCAGCAGCAGGGACCCAAAGGCGCAGGCACCGCGGGGCCGCCATGACCACGCGCTTGCCTCTGCGGCCCTCCAGGAGCCATCCGATCGGGCTGCTCCCCAGACCAACTACCGGTCATAAACCAGTAGTCACCCCAGTGACTCACGGTCACCTCTTCACGAACTCTTGCGAGGACCCGCAATGCTGGCTGGAGCTGACATTCCTGTTGGCGCCAGCCAACACTCCGGTATACCGTTCCCCTCCTGGGAACCTCGCAGGTCAGCGGGGCTGCGTGACGATATGAGGCGCGCTTGACCGGTGGCTGCCTGGTCAGCCCTGGAGTTCACCCGACGTCCTTGCCGCCCAACGCCGGGAACGGGTCCAGATCCGCAGCGAGAAAGGCGTGCGCTGGGGCGGACGGCATCTCCTGGCAGCGTGACCGATTCGGCAGCTCCGCTTCGTCACGATCCACCGCCAGCCGCCCGCAGACGTCGCTCCGTCGGCGTCAGAGCCGCCGACGGCCGGATGTTCGCTCCCAGGACACCTTCGTCGTCGCACCGTGAGCCACCGCTAGAGTATGGCCACCGAAGATCCGGGACGAGGGGCAGGGCTGTCTGGTGGCGAACCGTGAGCCGGTCGTAGGAGTCGAGCGACTGCTGTTGTTCGGCGATGCCGTCTTCGCCATCGCGATCACCCTGCTCTCTCTCGACATCACCGTCCCCTCCGGACTGACGGGCCGTCAACTCAACCATTCCCTGCGGGATCTGATCCCGAGCCTGGGGGCGTACGCCCTGTCGTTCGGGGTCATCGGCGTCCAGTGGCTGGCACACCACTCCGTCCTGCGCAACGCGGAGCGTCTGGACACCTGGTTGATCCGGATCGACTTCGTCTTCCTGGCGACGATCGCGGCCCTCCCGTTCCCCGCACGCCTGTTGAGCGAGTACGGGTCGACGGCCGCGGCCACCGCCATCTACGCCGGATCGATCGTCCTCGCCTCGGCCTGCACCACCGCATTGGCGCTGCGGCTGCGTCAGAAGCCGGCCCTGCGCAAGGCCCACGTGCCACCCGACCGGATCAGGAGACCGGTCCTGCGCTCAAGTCTGATCATGGCGGTCTTCGGCACCTCGATCCCGATCACCCTCGCTTCCCCCAGCCTGGCCAAGTACTGGTGGCTGCTCTGCATCCCGGCCCTCCGCCTGATGGACCGCGCGGCCAGGAAGCCTGACGGCCCAGATGCAGCGTCGGCACCAGCTCAGGCGGCTGGGACGGAGACATCAAACCCCCCGTCATGAACGGTTCGGCGACGCTTCGGTCAGGTCGGTGTGCACGTGTTTCTCCTACAGCTGCTCGACAGTCAGCTGCTCGACAGTGACGGCCGGGTGCAGGCGGCGGGTGTGGTCGACTTCCCGCACGGAGCCGGTGAGGCGCAGCGGGACGATCATCCGGTGTTCGGTGCTGCTGGCGGAGATCCGCAGCTCCAACTCGCCCGGTTCGACGATGCGCCGGCCCTCGCGGCCGGTGAAGGAGGCCAGGTCGGCGGGCAGGTCGAGGATGACCCGGCAGCGCTCGCCCACCTCCAGTGGAATGCGCTGGTAGCCGATGAGGTGCTGGACCGGCTGCACGACGGAGGCCACCGGATCATGCAGGTAGAACTGCACGACCTCGCAGCCCGCGCGATCGCCGGTGTTGCCCACCTCGAAGGCGATCCGGAATTCTCCGTCGGTGCGGGTCTGGTCCACCATGACGTCCAGCGCGGACCAGGCGAAGGTGGTGTAGCTGATGCCGTGTCCGAATCCGTAGGCGGGGCTGGGGTCGGTGCTGGAGACATCGCTGCCCTGGGCCAGTCGCGCCGCCAGGTAGGTGGAGGGCTGCGCGCCTTTGAGGCGGGGAACGCTCACGGGCAGGCGGCCCGAAGGGTTGACGCGTCCGCTGAGGATGCCGGCGATGGCCTCGGTGCCGGCCTCACCGGGGAAGAAGGACTGCACGATCGCGGCGGCCCGGCTCTCCGCGTGGCCGAGGGCGTACGGTCGGCCCGCCAGCATGACCAGCACCAGCGGCGTGCCGACCTCCAGTAGCGCGTCGAGCAGTTGCTCCTGCACGCCGGGGAGTTGGAGTGACTCGGCGTCACAGCCCTCGCCGCTGGTGCCGCGCCCGAACAGGCCGGCCCGGTCGCCCAGGGCCAGGACGACGACATCGGCGTCGCGGGCGGCCGCGATGGCTTCGGCGAAGCCTTCGGTGCTGTCTCCGTCGACCGTCGCTCCCGGCGCGCTGACGATGTCGGCGTTCGGGAACTCCGCTGTCAAAGCCTTGCGCAGGGTGGGGAGTTCGATGCCGAGGGGGACCTGGGGGTGCTGGCCGCCGACGTGGACGGGGAAGGCGTAGCAGCCCAGGACGGCCGTTGGCGTATCGGCGTTCGGGCCGATCAGGGCGATCCGGGTGCGGTCGTTCAGCGGCAGCGTACCGTCGTTGGTGAGCAGGACGACGGCTTGCTCGGCCAGTTCCCGCGCGAGGGCGCGGTTGGCGGGGCGGTCCAGGTCGACGCTGCCGCGCAGGGCCTGCGGGGTGCTCAGATCGGCGTTGGCGAGTACCGGCGGAACGGGGTCCCAGTCCGGGTCCAACAGGCCGAGTTGGACCTTCTGCACGAGCACGCGACGCAGGGCGCGGTCGATCAGGTGCTCGGAGACGGCGCCGGAGGCGACAGCGTCGAGCAGAGGTTGACCGAAGGTCTTGACGGTGGGCAGTTCGACGTCGACGCCGCTGGCGAGCGCCAGTCCGGCTGCCTCGCCCCAGGTTCCGGCCACTCCGTGCAGCAGTTTGAGGAACGCGATGCCGAAGTAGTCGGCGACCACGGTGCCGTCGAAGCCCCAGGTGTCCCGGAGCAGTCCGGTGAGCAGGGACTCGTCCGCGGCGGAAGGTATGCCGTCGGTGTCGGTGTAGGCGTGCATGACCGAGCGCGGACGGCCTTCGCGTACGGCCATCTCGAAGGGGGTCAGGATGACGTCGGCGCGTTCGCGGGTGCCCATGGCGACGGGGGCCAGGTTGCGGCCGGCGCGGGAGGCGGAGTAGCCGGCGAAGTGCTTGAGGGTGGCGACGATGCCGGTGGACTCCAGGCCCTGTACGTAGGCGGTGGCGATGGTGCCGACCAGGTAGGGGTCTTCGCCGATGGTCTCCTCGACGCGGCCCCAGCGGGCGTCGCGCACGACGTCGAGGACAGGGGCCAGGCCCTGATGGACGCCGACGGAGCGCATGTCCCGGCCGATCGCTCGTGCCATGGTGCGCACCAGGTCGGGGTTGAAGGTGGCGCCCCAGGACAGTGGGACGGGGTAGGCGGTGGCGCCCCAGGCGGCGAAGCCGGCCAGGCACTCCTCATGAGCGAGCGCGGGGATGCCGAAGCGGTTGGCTGCGACGATGCGGCGTTGGGAGCGCAGCAGCGACAGTGCCCCGATCGCGGGGTCGACGGGTGTGCTGCCGAACGGACGGGTCAGCTGGCCCAGGCCGTGCGGCAGCAGCGTGTCGAGGTCCGGCGGCTGCTCCATCTCGTGCTGGTGCGGTGCGACTTCGCCTCCCTCGTCCGAGGCGCCCACCCACACGCCGACCAGTTGGGCGCTCTTCTCGCGCAGGGTCATCGCTGCGATCAGGGCGTCGGCCCGGGCCCGGGGGTCGAGGGTGGTGTCCTGCCAGGCGGGGACGGCGAGTTCGGTCCCCACGGCGGGGTTCATGTTGCCGGTCACTTTCCTCCGACCCCCATGAGCCCTTGGACCAGGGCGCGGCGGGCGAACAGGTAGACGATGAAGATGGGGAGCATGGAGAGCACCACGGCGCTGAGGAGTCCGGGGACGTCGACGCCGTGTTCGGTCTGGAAGTTGTACAGGCCGAGGGTGATGACCTTGGTGGAGTCGGACTGGGTGAGGATCAGCGGGAAGAGGAAGCCGTTCCATGCCTGCAGTGCCGCGAAGACGACGACGGAGGACAGTCCGCCCCTGGACAGCGGCAGGACCAGCTGCAGGAAGACCCGCCACGGGGAGGCCCCGTCCATCGCCATCGCCTCGTAGAGGTCGGGGGTGATGTCACGCATCGAACCGGTCAGTACCAACGTGCACACGGGCAGGCAGAAGGCGGCGGTCGGCAGGATGATGCCGATCAGGTGGTCGTAGAGCCCTGCCTGGCTGATGACGTAGAACATGGGCACGATCACCGCTTGGGCGGGGATGGCCAGGCCGAGCAGGAACACCCGGAACACGATGGTGATCCTCCGGCCCCGGGCCCGCACGATGGCGTAGGCCAGGGGCGGGACCACGAGCAGCACGATGGCGACGACGCTGACGGTGACGATCAGGGTGTTGAGGAAGTCCTGTCCGAAGCCGTTGGAGAAGTCGTTCAGATAGTTCTGCAGGGTCAGCTGCGAGGGGAAGGTGAGCGGTCCCTGGCTGGAGTAGTTGGAGGTGGTGCGGAAGGTCGAGATCAGCAGGACGTACAGCGGCAGACCGACCAGGAAGAGCCAGACCAGGGATCCGAGTCCGGCGGGGTAGTTGGGGCGCCGGCGCATCAGATTCCCTCCGCGGTGCTGCGCATCTTGTCGTAGCCGGAGAGTCGGACCACGGCCAGCGAGATCAGGGTGGCGACCAGGACCAGGACCAGGGCGATGGCCGAGCCGGCGCCGAAGTCGAAGCTCAGGAAGGCTTTGCGGTACATGTAGTAGGCGCTGACCGTGGTATCGGTGCCGGGTCCGCCTTGGGTGAGGATCAGCACCGTGTCGAAGGTGGTCAGTCCGCCGACCACCATCAGGATCATCGATGTGATCATGGTGTTGCGCAGCTGGGGCAGGGTGATGTGGAAGAACTGCCGTACCGTGCCGGCTCCGTCGATCGCCGCGGCCTGGTAGAGCACCTGCGGGACGGCGCGGGCCCCGCCCTGGTAGATCAGCGCGTGCAGGGGGGTGAACTGCCAGAGGCCGACGAAGGTCAGCACCGCGATCGAGCCGCTCTGGTTGCCGAGCAGGTTGCCGTTGCCGAACAGCCAGGTCAGCTGTGAGGGAACGCCGAAGTTGGGGTCGAGGATGGCCCGCCACACCACGGAGACGGCGGTCGCCGACAGCAGCAGCGGGACGAAGAATACCGCGGAGAGTACGGCCCGGTTGCGCTGGTGCCCCGCCGCCCAGACGCCCAGCAGGATGCTGATCGGCGTCTGGGTCAGCACGCCGAGCGCGGTCAGCAGCAGGGTGAGCCACAGACTCTGGATCATCACGGGGTCGTGGATGAGCTTGGTCCAGTTCGCCAGCCCGTTGAAGCGCGGCGCGGCGATGCCGTCCCAGCTCGTGAAGGACAGCACGGCGACCAGCACCAGCGGGAGGATCGCGAACAGCAGGAAGAACACGGTCGCGGGTACCGCCCAGGCGAATCCCGGGCGGGTCACCCCGACGCCGGCCCGGCGCGCCTTGAGGCGGCCGGACACGGCTGCGAAGGAAAGAGGGCTCATGGGTCCCGTGCTCACGAGTTGGACAGCGACTGCATCGCCTGGATGAAGCCGTTGGCGTCGGTCTTGCCGTCGAAGAACTCCTGAACGGCCGTGTGGATCGGTGTGGTCGCGGCCGGCGGGTACGCCTGATCCCACGACAGCTGGAACGAGGGCGCCGCCTTGACCAGGTTGAACTGGAACTGCGAGTAGTCCGGGTTGGCCGAGGTGGCCAGGAAGTTGGCCGTGTTGGTGGTGGTCGGCAGGTTCCCGATGGCCAACTGCGCCTTCACGAAGGCGTCGGAGTACATGAGCTTGAGGAAGGCCGCGACCGCGTCGGGGTGCTGGGTCTTCTTCAGCACCGAGTAGAAGTTGTTGGTGTTCCCGACGACGTTCGTCGGGTCGCCCTTGCCGCCGCTGACGGTCGGGAAGGCGCTGTAGCCGAGATCCGTCCTGGTGAAGTCCGGGTTGGCCGTCTGCTGGGTCGAGTACTCCCAGGAGCCCATCAGCTCGAAGGCCGCCTTGCCCTTGGCCAGCAGCGCCGGGGAGCCGCCGTCGGTGAACTTCACGGAGTCGAAGTTGCTGCCGAACGCTCCGGCGTCGATCAGCTGCTTGAGCATGCCGAGGGCCTTCTGGCTGTCGGGGCTCGCCCAAGCGGTCTTGTCACCGCTCAGGGCCTTCTGGAACAGCTCGGGCCCGGCGATCCGGTCATACATGTATTCGAACCACATCAGCGTGGGCCACTGGTCGCCGCCGCCCAGCGCGATCGGGGTGAGGCCCTTGGCCTTGAGCACCTTCACGTCGTTGACCAGGTCGTCCCAGGTCTGCGGGACGCTCAGGCCGGCGGCCGCGAGGACCTTCTTGTTGTCGAACAGCAGCACCGGCTGAGTGCCACGCATCGGGACGCCGTAGGACTTGCCGTCGACCACCGCCGTGTTGAACACCGACGGCAGGAAGTTGGACTTCAGCCCCGGATCCTTGGCGATCATGTCGTCCAGCGGAAGCAGCAGGCCGTCCTTGACGTACGGCTGGATGCTGCCGCCGCCCCAGTTGAAGAAGATGTCCGGGGCCTGCGGGGTGTTGATGATCGTATTGAGCTTGGCCTGGTAGTCGGCGCCGGGGATGGTGTCCAGCACCGCCTTGACCTTGGAGCTCTTGTTGAAGGTGTCGACGATCTGCTTCTCGACCGTGTTGCCGGCGTCGCCGTAGACGAGCACGTGGATCGTCCCCGAGTCGGCACTGGAGGACGAGCCCCCACCGCTGGACCCGCAGGCCGCAGTCAGCCCGAGAACGAGCGCAGTGGTTGCAGCGATCGCGGCGAATCTGTTGCGGGACGCACCAGTGCGAACAGAGGTCAGAGGAGACTCCATGGCCTGCCAATCCGTCGATTGTTTCGAGAAGATTGCCGAATGTCGTGGGAAACTTAGGCGTCTCACCGCCGACCGTCAAGAGGCCGGACGGTATCGATCTCAGGTGATCGGCAAGCCGCGGACCAGCTGGCATCCGTGCCGTACAGTCATCGTCTACGGCGAACTTCGCCTACCAGGGCAGCGCAGGAGGGGCTCGTGACTAGAGCTGCGACACTCGCCGAAATCGCGCGCGAGGCAGGGGTTTCGACCCCGACTGTTTCGAAGGTCCTCAACGGACGAGCGGATGTCGCATCGGCCACTCGCGAACGGGTGGAGGAGTTGCTGCGCCAGTACGGCTATCAGCGGCGGCGCAGCAGCACGCAGTCGAGCCCGCTGCTCGAACTGGTCTTCCACGAGCTGGAGAGCGCCTGGGCGATGGAGGTCATCCGGGGCGTGGAGAACGTGGTGCGCGAGGAGGGTCTCAGCGTGGTGCTGTCGGAGTCCTCCGGACGGCTGAGCCTCGGGCAGTCCTGGATGGACGGGGTGCTCGCGCGGCGTCCCACCGGCGTGGTCCTGGTGCTCTCCGGGCTGGACCGGGCCCAGCAGACCCAGTTGACCAGTCGCGACATCCCTTTCGTGGTGATGGACCCGGCCGGAGACCCCGGCCAGGAAGTGCCGGCGGTGGGTACGACCAACTGGCACGGCGGCCTCGCCGCCACCCGGCACCTGCTCGACCTCGGCCACCGGCGGATCGGCATGGTCGCCGGCCCGCGCCGGATGATGTGCAGCCGGGCCCGGATCGACGGGTACCGGGCGGCCCTGGACATGGCCGGCATCGCCTTCGATCCCGGCCTGGTCCGCGAAGGCGACTTCCACCACGAGACAGGTCACCAGGTGGGTCTCGAACTGCTGCGCCTCCCGGACCGGCCCACCGCGGTCTTCACCGGCAACGACCTGCAGGCGCTCGGACTCTACGAGGCGGCAAGGGAGTTGGGGCTGCGGATACCGGAGGACCTGAGCGTCGTGGGCTTCGACGACCTGCCCGTGGCCCGCTGGGTCGGACCCCCGCTGACCACCGTCCGCCAGCCGCTCACCGAGATGGCCGAGGTTGCCGCGCGCATGGTGATCGACCTCGCCCACGGCAACCAGCCCAGCACGCTGCGCGTGGACCTGGCCACCAGCCTGGTGGTGCGCAGCAGCACCGCTCCGCCCCCGGCCGCAGCGCGGCCGTGAATCCTTTTCCTGCCCTGACTGTTGACGGGTCGCCAGCCCGGCCCTAGGGTCACCGCTGGAATTCGGCAGCATTTCCGAAAGTTTCACCCAGGCCTTTCGAGGGATCCGACTGCTGGGGTATATGTCATGCCCGCGTCGTATCGCTGTTCCCTGCTGCCCGGCTTCCCGCGCCCCGCACGTCCACCTCTTTGCCACCCGTCAAGGAAAGGACCACGCCGGTGTCAGTCAGGACACGACGCCTCCCCCAGCCCAGGCGCGCGCAGCGCGCCCTCTTCGCGACCGCCGCCGCCACCGCCAGCGCGGTGACACTTGCCACACTGCTGCTGGCCGGCCAGGCCGGAGCCGCCAACACCAGCCTCAAGTCGGCGGCCGAGGCGAAGGGCGTCTACTTCGGTACCGCCCTGACCCAGAGCAACCTCAGCAACTCCACGCTCACCTCAGTGGCGAGCAGTCAGTTCGACATGGTCACCCCGGGCAACGAGATGAAGTGGGACACCACCGAACCCTCCAACGGCAGCTACAACTTCGCACCCGGCGACCAGATCGTCACCTACGCGCAGTCCAGCGGCATGCGTGTACGCGGCCACAACCTGGTCTGGCACAGCCAGCTCCCCTCCTGGGTGAGCAGCCTGCCGGCCAACCAGGTGCAGGCGGCCATGGAGAGCCACATCACCACCGAGGCGACCCACTACAAGGGCAAGGTCTACTCCTGGGACGTGGTCAACGAGCCCTTCAACGACGACGGCACCCTGCGCCAGGACGTCTTCTACACCGCGATGGGCAGCGGCTACATCGCCGACGCACTCAGGACCGCGCACGCCGCCGATCCGAACGCCAAGCTCTACCTGAACGACTACAACATCGAGGGCGAGAACGCGAAGAGCAACGCCATGTACAGCCTGGTGCAATCGCTCAAGAGCCAGGGCGTCCCGATCGACGGAGTGGGCTTCGAGAGCCACTTCATCCTCGGGCAGGTCCCCACCACGATGGCGGCCAACATGCAGCGCTTCGCCGCGCTCGGCGTGAACGTCGCCGTCACCGAACTGGACGACCGCATCCAGCTTCCGGCCTCCAGCGCCAACCTGGCCCAGCAGGCCAGCGACTTCGCCACCGTGGTCAACGACTGCCTCACGGTCAGCGGCTGCGTGGGCGTCTCCCAGTGGGGCGTCGGCGACGCCGACTCCTGGATCCCCGGCGCCTTCTCCGGCTACGGCGCGGCCACCATGTACGACGGCAACTACCAGCCCAAGCCTGCCTACAACGCCGTCGTGGCCGCCCTGGGCGGTTCGACGTCGACCTCCTCCCCCACGCCGACACCCTCGGCCTCCGCATCCCCGTCCGCCTCTCCCTCCCCGAGCGCGACGGGCGCCGCAGGGCCGTGCAAGGTCGCGGACTCCGTCAGCGCCTGGAACACCGGGATGACCGAGAACATCACCATCACCAACACCGGCAGCAGCACCATCAACGGCTGGTCGCTCCGGTTCACGCTGCCCACCGGACAGACCGTCACATCCGCCTGGAACACCACGATCACCCCCGCCACCGGGCCGGTCACGTCCACCAACCTCAGCTACAACGGCACCCTCGCACCCGGCGCCGCCATCACCATCGGCTTCCAGGCGAACCAGACCGGCAACGCCTCGGCACCAGGCTCCTTCACGCTCAACGGCTCCACCTGCAGCAGGGGCTGAAACAACAGCGTCCGGAAACCCCCAGGTGCGGCGGCCCACCGGGCCGCCGCACCTGCCCGCATCAGCTCAGCCGCAGGCTCTGCGGTGGAGCTGCCGAGCGTCTATGCGGCGATGTCCGCCTCGAAGCTCCGCAGCAGCAGCCCGTCCAGGCCGTACACGGCGATCTGTGCCGGAGGTACCTTGCCACCTGCCACGAAGTGCTGCCTGATCTCCGCGAACACGCCCGGCAGGGCCGCCTCCACCGCCTCCGATATCTGGCCCTCCCTCAGCCAGTGCAGGGCGAGGACCCAGCTGTGCCGTTCGCTGACGTGACGGGGGGCGGTGGGCTCGGCTTCGAGTCCCAGCCGGTCAAGGAGGTTGAGGATGACGTTCATGTCGGTGCCGTCGATGTGCACGAAGTTCTCTTCGATCAAAACCTCAGTCATGCCCCCGCCTTACTCGTGGTTCGTGCCCGCAGCTCAAGTATTCCAGGGTAGTTGCGCCCAGGACGGCCACAGCTGATGGGGGGTGTGATTTCTCTCAACCATGGCGGTGCTGCAAATGGCTGAGAGCTGTGGTTCCGGAAGTGGGCCCGGGCCGGAGGAGCTCCGGCCCGGGCGGTTGGTCAGACTCCGAAGAGCTGGCCGTAGACGGCTTGGGCCATGGCGATGTCGGACTGGGCCCAGAATCGGTGGTAGTTGAAGACCGGCGCGGCGCCGCCGTTGAGGTAGGTCTGCACCTTCGACCACTGCGGGTCGCTGGTGTACCAGGAGCGGATCGACAGGAATGTCGCGCCGGGTGCGATCACGTCGCCGTTGGGCATTTTTCCGCTCCAGCCGGACGGCACGAAAACGCCGTCACTGTTGGCGCCGGTCGGGTAGACCTGGGTGACCCGGTTGTAGTCCTTGCGGGTCTCCGAGGTCGAGATGCCGAGCGAGTCCTGGTTGTTGTTCCACATGTCGTCGAGGATGGCCTGGGCCGTGGTCTTGGCCTGGGTGTTCCCGGACTTGGCCGCGTAGTACGAGAGGGTCTTGGCGTATGCGGCGGCGACTCCGACGTCGTTGGTGTAGTCGACGACGGTGACGTGCAGATTCGCGTTGGCGCCCGGCGTGGCCGGGTTCCAGGTGTCGGGCTGGCCGGTCCAGGTCAGCGTCGAGGGGAACTGATAGGTGCCGTTGGTGTTGAGCGTGGTCTGCGACAGGGCCCAGGTGACCCACTTGTCGAGGACCTTCTTCGCCCGGGCGTCGCCGGTGGTGTAGTAGTACTCGGCGACCCGCTCCAGCGACCAGGCCTGGAAGCCGAACCACTGGTTGGAGTTGGGGTCGTGGAACACCGGGGCCGGGTCGTAGAACATTCCGTAGAAGGTCGAGTCACCGGCCGGCGGGGCGGCGTAGGCGCCGTCCCAGCTGTTGGTTGCTCCGCCGGCGATGGCACCGTCACTGGACTGCAGCCACTGGTAGAACTCCAGCTGCCGACCCAGACTGGTCGTCCAGTCGCTGACTCCGGTCGTCGACAGCGGCTTCATGGCAGCGTCGTTGACCAGCGCGTAGGCAGCCATCGGGTTCTGGTAGCCCTGGTGTGCGGCGGAGTCGCCGATCCGCCAGGCCCAGCCTCCCGAGGTCGCCGATGAGCCGCCCCACGCGTAGTACCAGGACAGCAGGTAGTGCTCGGCGCCACGGCCCGAGGTCACGGCCGGGCACGCGGTCGGCGAGGTGCAGTTGCCGATCTGCTTGAAGTACTTGTCGAACATCGAGTACCGCAGGTAGTCGCCCATCTTCCCGGCCTTGGCCACCGTGGTCGCCACGGCTGCGCCCTGGCCTTGCGCCTTGGCCCAGGTGTCGGCCCAGTAAGCCGCCTGGATGGCGCGAGCGTCGGCGTCGGGGGCGTCGGTGTACTTCCACTGCTTGGCGTAGCTGGAGTCCTTGATGAAGAGGTCCAGGTAGCCGTTCGGGCCGCCGTAGACGAAGTTGTCGCAGGTCGGCTGCGGGATGGTCTCGAAGACGCCCTCCTGGGGTCCGCGCTGGTAGCTGTTGATGTAGGACGGCTTGCCGGTGTTGGGGCCCAGTTCGCAGCCGCCGCCCGGGGTGTCGCCGTACCCGTACTTGTTGTCGACGTCCTCCAGCCAGTGCATGCCGTAGATGTCCTGGGTCCCGTAGGCCGCCTGCAGCTCGGCGGCGATCGGGTCGGATCCGGTGGGCACGGAGGTGTCGATCTGCGACGGGTACTGGTTGGGGAGGGGGTGCTCAGGCGCGTAGGTGGCTGCCTTGGCCGGACTGTAGAAGCTGTTGGTCGGCTGGTCCGCGTGCTGCGGGATCATGTACTGCTCCATGAGCGCCCACGCGTTGTTGAACTTGGACCAGTCCCGGCTGAGGTTTCCGTAGGTGGCGGTGAGCCAGATGTAGTAGCTCCACGCCTCGGACGTTGTCTCGTGGCCGTAGTCCGGCGCCTCGATGATCAGCGTCTCGACCGAGTGGTACGGGATGCCCAGCGGGCTGAAGTAGCCGTTGGCCGGGTTCATCATCTTGTTGTAGAGCGTCATGAACCGCTGCTCGTAGACGCCCTGGGCAGCGAGTTCGGTGACCTGGGCCGAACTGGCGGTGTAGCCGGTGGCGGTCGAGGTGAACGTCGCGGCACCGGTACCGCTCGCGTCCGCGGTGACGGTGACGTTCTGGGGAGTCGACCAGTTGGCCGTGGTGAAGGTGAGCGATCCGCCCGCGGTGACCGACAGACCTGTGTTGCCTGCGGTTCTGGTCGTGGTCACGGTGACGCCGGCGGTCGGCGCCGAGGACAGGCTCACCGCGATCGTGCCGCTCGAACCCTGCGGCACGCTGATCGTGGTGGGGTTGACCATGACGCTCGGGGTCGCCGAGACCGTCACGCCCGCGGGTGCGGAGACCGAGGTCGAGCCCTGACTGTCGTAGGCCTTGGCGGTGATCGAGTAGCTGCCCGCTGCCACCCCGGACCAGTTGCACGCGTACGGGGCGGCGGTTGCCGAGCACGCGAGCGTGGTTCCGCTGTAGAACTCGACCTTGGTGATCGTCGCGCCGTCGCTGGCGGACGCGGTCGCCGCCATCGGGATGGTGGCCGGCGCGGTGTATGCCCCGCCCGCGGTCGGGCTGGTCAGCGCGACCGCCGGCGGCGTGTGGGCACCATTGCACACCGTGCCGTTGACGGTGAACACCGTCGGTGCGGTGTTGGTTCCGTTGTAGGTGAAGTTGGCACCCGGAGCCACCGTGCCGTTCGTGGCCACGTTGCCGTTCCAGGAGAGACTGTTCACGGTGACGTTCTGGCCCGACTGCGTCCAGGTGCCGTTCCACCCGCTCTGCAGCGTCTGGTTCCCGGCATAGGAGTAGCCCAGCGTCCAACTGGTCCAAGCGGCACCCAGGTTCTTGATGACCACGTTCGCGCCGAAGCCTGTGCCCGAGTCCCACGACGTGCTGTAGGTCACCTGGCACTGGACGGCAGCCGCCTGCGCCGCCTGTGGCACGGAGGCGACCACGCCCAGTCCGAGCGCCAAACACAGCCCGACAGCCAACGAACGCCATCGGCCGATCTTGATTCTGCTTCTTCTCACGGTCTTCCTGATCCCTTCTGTTCCTGTTCCCTGTTCACGAGTGGCCCTGGGTGGTGAGCCGCCGGTCCGCAGGGCCTGAGGACACGTCGGCATGGCCGCGCTGAGCACGCGGCACAGCCACGCCGCACGCGGCGCGGACATCGGGGGCCGGTGGTCAACCGCAGTCGCGGACCACCGGTTCGGTGTCAGGTTCGGTGTGGTTCCACACGGCGAAGACGCCGCCGGTCCGTTGCATCAGGGAGCGCGTCATCGCGATGCCCAACTCCTCGACCGGCCGCCGACCTGTGCTAGCCGCCGATCGGTGTGCTGGACGGGCGCTCACCCATGGGACGGCGCCTCGACGACCTGGTCGGCTGTCGGCACCTGGACCGTCGGCGCGGCGGCCCCGAAGTCGAGCAGTTGGACGGACCCTGATGTCTTGGCCGAGTCCCCTGCGAGGCGGAAGACGATTCGCGTGGGTGCGCCGGAGGCGTCGGTGGCCACCTCGAAGGTGATGGTGTCGGGATAGCCGGCCAGCGACGCGATCAGATTGGGGTCCGCGATGTGCTGGTCGGCCTCGGCGGTCAGGATCGTCCCCTCGACGTGACCCGCCGTACTGAGCTTGAGGCCGTGATAGGAGCGGAGTAGCTGCGCCACCAGATGCGGATCGGAGAACGCCCCGAAGGTTCCGTCGCCCCCGTCCACTTTCAGCCACGCTTTCCCGGCCGGCGCCCCGCTGCCCGCCACCAACGAGATGTATTCGACACCGTCCGCAGCAAGGATCGTCGAGGCGGTGCCGTTGAGGGTTCCCTGCATGCGGGCATCGTGTGCCGCCACATCCCACATACCGCTCAGGCTGATTCTGTACGGCGATTTCGACGTCGCACCCGGTCCTGGCGCCGTCGTCGGGCCTGGCGTCGCGGTGGGCTGCGCAGTCGGCACACTGGTGTCCAGGGTGAGTCGGAAGGTCGTCACTGCGTCCAGATGCCCGGCGGCGTCGGCCAACAGGCCCGCCGCGTCGCTCGGCGGCGGAGGCACCGGGTGCGCCGCCGCGCACCCGGCGAGACACGCAGCAGCCATCGCGGTCCCAGCCGAGGCCAACCCGATCCGCAGTGCCGTCCGCCTTGCCCGATTTGGGAGCGCTCCCATCATCATACGGAAGAAGACCCTTCATGGAGTGGACGAAAAGGGGGGTGGCGGCGCCGGTTCAGCGGGGATCCGTTTGTTCAACTCCCGCAGCGAGGCCGCCTTCATGACGCCATGTCAAATGAAGTCAGGAGACCCGAGGAGCGTCAAGGGGTCTCGCATCCTTCACTTGTCGAACGAACGTCAGCCGCTGCGCGCGAGCGGCTGGATGGACTCCCGCCGCCAACTCGACTTACTGACCACTGTCAAAACCCTTGACGGGTTGCCGGATTCGCTCGACCATCGGGAGCGCTCCCACTTTTGTCTGCGCCGTGTCCTGCCCGCAGCCCACGAACGTGCCAGCAAGATCGATACCAGCGCGGGCACCTGAACACCATCAGTACCAATAGCAGCATCGGCACCTCCCACCAGGGCATACTGGGCGGCTACGGACACGATCTCTCCTGTGCTGTCTCCCAACCACACGCAGCCGGGATGGCGTGTGCTCGTCTGACGTTCGGGGCGGGGAGAATCCGGATATGGCCGAATCGCAGGTGCCAGTGCCGGCGGTGTCGCGGGCGACGACTCCAGTGCGGGGTCTGCGTACCCCTTTGCGCGAGTTCCTGCGCACCGAGACCGGCAGCGCGGCGGTACTGCTCGCGGCCACGATCACAGCGCTGGCCTGGGCCAACATCAGCCCGTCCGGGTATGCCACGGTGTGGACCACCCCCGTGTCGGTCAGTGTCGGGCATGCCGGGGTGTCGCTGGATCTGCGCGGCTGGGTGAACTCCGGGCTGATGACGTTCTTCTTCCTGGTCGTCGGTCTGGAGGCACGCCGGGAATTCGACATGGGCGAGTTGCGCGAGCGCGCCAGGCTGCTGCTACCGCTGCTGGCCGGGGTCGGCGGAACGCTGGTGCCAGTCGGGATCTACCTGACTGTCAACGCGGGCCAGTCGTCGGCGCGCGGTTGGGGTACGGCGATGACCACGGACACCGCGTTCGCGCTCGGCGCCCTCGCTCTGGTCGGCCGGGGTCTGCCCGACCGGGTGCGCACCTATCTGCTGACCCTGTCCGTCGTTGACGACCTCGTCGGAATCATTGTCATCGCGTTCGCCTACAGCGGCCGAATCCAGGTGACGGCACTGCTGGCCGGGCTGGGCTTCCTGGCCCTGATCCTGCTGTTGCGCCGGCGTCGTGTCCGCTACGGCCCGGCGTACCTCGTGTTCGGGCTCGGGGCCTGGGTCGCGGTGCTGAAGTCCGGCGTCGACCCGGTGTCGGTAGGCCTGGCGATCGGGCTGCTCACCTACGCCTACCCGGCCGCGCGCGACGACCTGGAACAGGCGACCGACCTGTTCCGGCTCTTCCGTGAGCAGCCGACGGCCGAGCTGGCCCGGACCGCGCGCGAGGGCGTGAAGGCGGCGATCTCTCCCAACGACCGACTCCAGCAGGTGCTCCACCCGTGGACCAGCTATGTGATCGTGCCGCTGTTCGCCCTGGCCAACGCCGGCATCACGGTCAGCGGGAGCTTCCTGGCCAGCGCTTACACCTCGCGGATCACCTTGGGGATCCTGATCGCGTACGTGGTGGGCAAGCCGGTGGGCACGGTGGGCGCCGCATGGCTGCTCGTCCGGCTGAGCCGAGGGCGGGTGCGTCCCCCGGTGGGCTGGGCGGGTGCCGTCGGTTCGGGCGCGGCCGCCGGGATCGGCTTCACCGTGTCTCTGCTGATCGCCTCGCTCGCGTTCCAGGGCACCGAGCTCGAGCAGGCCAAGCTCGGTGTGCTGTCAGCCGCGGTGGGGGCGTCGGCTGTGGCGTGGACAGTGTTCCAGGTGACTGCGCTGCTGCCCGACAAGCTGCGCCACCGGCTGCTGCTGGGCACCGCGGACCTCATCGTCGATCTGGCGGTTCCCGTGGACCCCCACCGGGACCATGTGCGCGGCCCGGCCGACGCACCGGTCACGATCGTCGAGTACGGCGACTTCCAGTGCCCCTACTGCGGGCAGGCCGAGCCGGTGGTGCGGGAACTGCTCGCCGACTCGGGCGAGGTGCGCTACGTGTGGCGGCACCTGCCGCTGACCGACGTGCATCCCCATGCCCAACTCGCGGCCGAGGCCGCCGAAGTGGCGGCTAGGCAGGGTGCGTTCTGGCCGATGCACGACCTGTTGTTGGAACACCAGGACGCGCTCGCGCTGCAAGATCTGATCGGCTACGCGGCCGATCTCGGCCTGGATATCGAGTGGTTCTCCAAGGACCTGCGCTGTCATACCGCTGCCGCGCGAATCGCAGAGGATATTGACTCTGCGGATCTGAGCGGCGTGTCCGGCACCCCCAGCTTCTTCATCAACGGCAGACGCCACCACGGCGCCTACGACATCGACACGCTCACCACGGCGGTGAGGGCCGCGCAGGCACGAGCGACGATCACATCGTGACTTCCCCCCGCGTGAACGAAGGAATCCGCGCAGCCTCGCGGCCGAGCCGCTGCGCGTGTGCGCGGCGGCTGGGACGTTTCCTGCTTCATCGACGACTGCCCGCCCGAAGTGCTCCGTCGAGGTCTTACACCGTCTCCACAGGCGGCAACCGCCAGTCCGGCGGCCTGTCAAACGTCCAGTCGTTCGCGAATCAAGGAGTCGAGTCGCTGCCATGCCGGGGACGAGGCATTGACCGTGCCCTGGACCAGGGCCGGGATCTCGGAGTCCGCGTCCTGCCCGGGCAGGTTGTCGGGGCCGTAGCGTTCCCGGGTCGCCTCGGCGATCCTGTGGGCGAGGTCGTCGATGCGGGGATCGTCGGCGTCGAGGTCGTGCGCGTGGTCGTAGTCGAGGAAGAGCTGCCGTAGCGCCGGGTCGGCCAGGGCCTCGGCCTGGTCGTGGAACAGAGTGGTTGCGAGGTCCGGGTGGGTGGCGAACACAAGGATCCACAGATCGCGTTGCAGGTCCACCCATCGAGGGGTGAATCCCAAGCGGGTCAGGTGCTCCAGATGGTTGCTGACCTCGGTGGGGAGCGGTGCCAGACGCCCGGCGGCGAGCTGGCGCAGGCGCTGCTGCGTCGCCCGCAGGCCACGTATGCGAGCGGTGAGCCCGTCGTCGATCTCGCGCAGCGCCTGCTGGAACTCGTCGTCGGTCGCTGATTTCAGGTCCCGGATGCGGGCCAGGGGAACGCCGGCTTCGGCGAGGGTCCTGATCTTGATCAGGTCGATGGCGTCGCGCGCGCCGTACCGTCGGTAGCCGGACGCGTCACGCTCGGGCTCCGGAAGTAGTCCCTTGTCGTGATAGACGCGGATGGTCTTGGTCGACACTCCGACGTACCCGGCCAGCTGCCCGATAGTGATCACCCAGCCATCGTCCCATTTGACCTTTCCCCTGGGGCAGGGTTGCAGTATGGCGGCATGGTGAACAGGAATGTCGATCGGGTGACCCTGCGCGAGCTGGCTGACGAGGGCAACGAGACCGCCTTGGACCGGCTGGCCGACCTTGCCGACGCAGACGGCGACCTCGGGGAGCTGGGCGAACTTCTGGACGAGGGATCCATGCACGCCGGATTCCTGCTCACGCGACGCGCCGTCGCGGCCGGCGACCTGCGCGAGCTGCAACGGATCTCAGACGCCGGGTACGACGAGGCCGGGGACGAGCTGGAGCGGCTGCTGAACGCACCGGCCGACGAGCATCGGGATTGAGGCAATCGCCCTGCCGGGCCAGAGCCGCCTCCGTGCCCTCCGTGGAGAGGGACACGGAAGGGGCTGCACATGGCGGATGTGCTGCTGCGGGTGACGCAGCGTCGGGTGGTGCTGGCCGATCGCGCCGAGCGGCTGCGCAGGGAGCTCGCCGAAATCGACGACGCGGTGGCGCGGCTGGAGTCCGCGGAGGTGGTGTCCGGGCAGGCGACAACTCCACCATCCGGGTGCCGGGGGCCGGTGGCGGCGAAGATGTCGAGCACGCCCTTGCCGGGTGGGCCTCGCAGGTCGGCCCCGCGCCCTGGCACTGACAACTGATAGAGCATGATGTCCGCACCGCACCAAGAAGCACGACCAGAGGACGACAGCCGTCGCCTGTTCCATCCACCAGAGAGAAGGAAGACCCCGATGACTACGCTCACCAAGGGCGACGGAGCGAACGACCTGTCCGGGATCACCATCCTGGGAATGGGTCTCTCGTGGGACACCACCGGCGGCAGCTCCGGCGGCCTCCTGGGCTACGCCAAGCGCCGCCGGGGCGTGGACCTGGACGCCTTCGGCATCCTGCTCGACCAGGACGGCCAGCCGGTGCGCTACGTCGGCCTGGACGTCACCGACGCCATGGATGACGGCAGCGTCACCAGTACCGGCGACAACCAAACCGGCAAGGGCGACGGCGACGACGAGTTCATTCGGATGGAGCTGAACCGAATCCCGGCCCACATCTCGGCTGTTCTGATAACCATCGCAGCCTTCAAGAAGGGCACCTCCTTCGAGAAAGCCGCCAAAGTGAGCTGCAAGGTGTACGACGGCACCGGCGGCACGATGGACGTCGTGGCCGATATCTGGCCGAGTCTGCTGGGCACGGGGAACGCCATCGCGGTCGCCAAGGCTGTGCGCGCGGGCACCTCTTGGACTCTGGAGGTTGTCAATACCCGGGGCAATGTCGAGCAGGGCAGCATTCAGGCCCTGCTGCGATTCGCTATGAACCACTGAGCGGTCTGACCACTTCAACCGTCGCGCCGCTGCCTGCACCGAGGCTCCTGGCCCCACTACTGCCGTCCCGCCCGCTGCCTTCACAACCCCTGCATAGACACCGGTTTCGCCCCCGCCGCTGATGCGACGGGGGCGAAACGGGCATTTCAGGATCGTTCTATGCATCCTTCATTCGGAGTACTGTCCCGCCGGCGAGCAACGCTCCTAGTGCCCAGAGCGCAACTACGCCGATGCCGTGCCACGGTGTGATCGGCTGAGCGGCGATGTTCTTGGTCGTCTGGGCTGCCAGACCTGCGGTCATCGGGCCGAGCCGTTCCAGGCGCTTGTGCCAGGTCTCGTTGCTGATCACCTGGGCGACGATCGGGAAGAGGTAGAGCAGGCCGAGGACGATGCCGATCGCCGCCGTGGACTCTCTGGCGACGTACGCGATTCCGAGGCTCAGCAGGGCGATGAGGAAGAGGTAGAGGACGGCGCAGAGTGTGGCGCGGAGTACGGTGCCGTCAGTGAGGGATGGCAGCGCGCTCCCGTTGGCCGCGGTGAAACCCTTGGTTGGGAGGATAAGCCGTCCGGCGATCAGGCTTCCCGTGACGGACACGATGGCGACCGCTAGCGTGACTGCGCCGACGACGATGATTTTGGCGATGTACCCGGTCAGGCGCTGCGGCGTCGCCGTGAGCGACGTGCGGATCACGCCACTGCTGTATTCGGTGCCGATGGCCAGTACGGCCAGCATCGCAACGATCGCCTGTCCGAGCATGATCCCGGTGAAGCTGGTCTTGACCGTATCCACGTCGCAGCCGGTCGTGGGGCAGGTGACTGAGGAATCCACGGCAACGCCGAGGCCGATGGTGAGGAGGGCTGCGGCCGCGACGAGCCAGAGCATCCCGGCCACCGTGCGGAACTTGGTCCACTCGGCGTGGATAGCGTCGCACAGAGTCAGCCGTCTGCCGGCGAGGGTTCTCGCGGTACTGGTCGGGGTCTTGCCGGAGGCCACGACCGCGCCGGTGTCGAGGGGGGTGCTCACACGTCCCTCCGCCGCAGCACGTACGTGGCCAGGCCCAGCGCGACGGCCGTGTAGGCGGCTGTCACCGCGAGTCCGGCCCAGGGGGAGAGTGGGTAGAAGCCCGCCTCGGGCGTGTACCCGGAGGTCACCTGAGCGTAGCCCGGGAACTCTCGCAGGCTCTGTTCCACCGCGAATCCGGCCGCCGGGGTCAGTCGAAGCAACCACTGCGACGGCCCCGTCGGCAGCACCGAGGCGACCGCCAACACATAGGGCAGCACGACCACGGCGATCACCAGCGCGACCGCCCCGGCGCCACGCCGCAGCAGCGCCCCGACCGCCATCGCGAACACCGCCACCAGTGCCAGCAATGCCGCTGTACCCACGACCACCCGTATCTCGGTCGCCGTCGAAGTCGGCAGCACGTACGTGCGGTTGCCGGTTTCCATCGACCTGACCAGCGGGACCGCGACCCCAGCCGCAACCAGCCCGACCACGAAGGTCACCGCGCCGATCACCACGGACTTCGCCGCGAGCACCGCGCCGCGCCTCGGCGTGGCGCTCAGGGTCGTGCGGATCAGACCGCGCCGGTACTCCGAGGTGATGAACATCGCGGCGACGACGATCAGTGCGATCAGGCCGGCAAAGACGCCGATCAGGCCGTCCTCGATCGACTTCGTGTCGCCTGCCCCAGCTGCGATCTTCGGCGCGATGTCGCCCGAGCCGCGGACGGTGAACACACCACCGGTCTGCGCGTAGGTGTTCTGATAGAGCGCCGCGCCCGGAGCCGGGCCGTTGTCCTGCTGGACGGCGGGCGGCGCGGCAAAGCCGCCACCGCTCCAGGCGCCGCTGAATGCGACGTCGTCGAAGGTCGCGACGGCCAGGCTCGGGCCGCTGTCGGTGCTGCTCCCGCCGAACTGGTAGGTGGTCGTACCGTGGTCGGGCGTGGAGACGAGCATTCCGGCCTGGGCGTTCGACCGAATCCCGGCGACGGTCTCGCTGCCGATCCGGCTCCAGTGCACTCCGTCGCCCGACTCGTAGCCGGTGAACGAGTCACCCGCCCGGCTCAGGCGCAGCCACTGCGGGGCCGCGGATGAGATGGCACTTCCCGCCGCGGCGCCGCCGGGCGCGCGGTCGGAGGAGGTGAAGTTCGACTCCATCCGCACGCCGTTGGCGCCGGTCGCCACGACCGCCACGTAGGGCGCGCCGGGTGTGGTGCTCGCCTTGACGATGATCCCGGCACGTGCCCACGGCTCGAGGCCCTTCGACAGCCCGGCCAGGGAATCGACCGGGCCGTTCGCGTTCAACGGCAGGTAGTACCCGGCCATCGAGGACAGCCGCGCGGTGACGGTCCCGTCCCCGGTCACGCCTTGGTGCACGAAGGAGAGGTCGTCGGTCACCGGCTCGCCGTCCGGACCCAGCGTCGGAGTCTGTGCGCTTCCGCAGGCGTGGGTACTGCTCGATGAGCACTGCGAGTTGCTTCCGAGCGGCCCCAGTATGCCGATCAGCACGGTGATCAGTGCCGCCAGGGCCATCCCGATCATCCAGCCGCGCACCGTACGCAGCTTGGTCCATTCCGAGCGGACGAGCCGGCCGAAGCCGTCGCGGCCCGGCTCCACCTTCGACCGATACGGCGTGGGCGTCGAGGTCTTCGTCGTCATCGCGTCGTCTCCTGGGCGGGAAGGGCCGGGGAGGCGTCGACGGCGGCGGCGCGGTATTCCACGGAGTCCCGCGTCAGTTCCATGTAGGCCTCTTCCAGACTCGCGCGGTGCGAAGCGACCTGCGAGAACGGCACGCTCCACTGGTTGAGAACGCCGATCACCTGCTCGGGAGCGAGCCCGGTGACCGTCAGGGTGTCGGTACCGGTGATCGCGACCGTGGCTCCGGCGCCGGTGAGCGCGGTCATCGCCTCCGATCTCGCTGCCGTGTGCAGTTCGACCCGCCCTCCGGACGCCGCCGCGATGAGCTCCGCGACGCTCGCGTCCGCGACGACGCGTCCCCTGCCGACGACGACCAGGTGCCCGGCCGTGTCCTGAAGCTCGCTCATCAAATGGCTTGAGACCAGCACCGCCCGACCCTCGTCGGCCAGCGACCGCAGGAACCCGCGGATCCAGACGATCCCCTCGGGGTCCAGGCCGTTGAAGGGCTCGTCGAGCATCAGGATCGGCGGATCTCCGAGCAGCGCCGCCGCGATGCCGAGCCGCTGGCGCATCCCCAGCGAATATCCGCCGGCCTTGCGCCGAATCGCCGACTCGAGGCCGGAGGCGGCCACGACCTCATCGACGCGTTTGGCACTGAGACCTTGGGAATGCGCCAGCCACAGCAGGTGGTGGCGGGCGCTGCGGGTCGGGTGCAGCGCGGCGGCGTCCAGCAGCGCACCGATGTGGTGGAGCGGACGACGCAGGCTCGCGTACGGCTTTCCGCCGACCAGAGCCTGTCCCTCGTCGAGAGCGTCGAGGCCGAGCACGGCCCGCATCGTGGTACTTTTTCCCGCCCCGTTGGGGCCGACGAACCCGGTGACGGTGCCCGGCGTGACGGTGAACGTCATCCCGTCCAGTGCTTGGACCTGTCCGAAGCGCTTGCGCAGCCCGTCGATTTCGATGGTTGCTTCCATGCCTCAGAAGGCTAAAGACGCGGCGGGCGCGTGACATCACGCCGTGCAGCCATCTTCGCCGTAGCTCGCGTCAGGGACGGAGGCCGGCCGCGCGTCCCCCGCACGAGGGACGCGCGGATCCCGACCTGTAGGGACGCACGAGCTGCGGCCTTCGCGGAACAATGACGGGCGTGACCCGGAGCAGTATTGTCAACGACCCGCGGACGCCTGCCATCGCCGGCGCCGTGCTCGCCGCGCTCGCCATGGGTGAGGCGATCACGCGCGGCGCTACCAGCGACGCGTCCGCACAGCAGACAACGGTGTACGGTCTGCTCGCGTTGGCGACGGCCCTGCCGCTTGCGCTGCTGCGCCCCACCGCGGCCGCAGTCGCCACGAACGCGGCGGCCGTGCTGTCGCTGTCCCTGTTCCACACCCTGACCATCGCGGGCGCCTGCGCTGTGTCACTGACCCTGTATCAGCTGGGGCGCTCCTTGCGGCTGGCCCTGGTCCTGTGCGCGCCATACGTCGTGCTCGCGCTGGCCGGACCGCGTCCCAGCTCCAGCGAGGCCGCATTCCTGACAGCGTCGCTTGCGGCCCTGGCCCCGGCCGCAGCGCTGACCGGTGCGGCACGCCGGGCCCAGAACGAGGCTCGCCTGCACATCGCCGCCCGCGAAGCCGTCGCCGGAACGTTGATCGAACACACCGCGCGCGGAGAACGCGCCCGCATCGCGCGCGAACTCCACGACGTCGTCGCACACCACATCTCCATGGTCGCAGTCCAAGCCGAGACGGCGCGGCTGACCACTCCTGGACTGCCTGCCGCCGGAGCCCAACGCCTCTCCGCGATCGGCGACACCGCCCGCGACGCCCTGACCGAGATGCGCCGCCTGCTCGGCGTACTGCGCGAGGACACCGGCCCGGCCGCCGCGGACCTGCGACCCCAACCAGGCCTCGCCCAGCTCATCGACCTGCTCGACGAATCGCGCGAGGCCTCGGGTGCCGAGACCCGACTCATCTTCCGCGGGACACCCGCCCCCCTCGATCCCGGCGTCGAGCTCGCGGCATACCGGATCGTCCAGGAAGCGCTGACCAACACCCGACGCCACGCACCCGGCTCCGCCGTCGACGTCGAGATCCACTTCACCGACGACGCGCTGCACCTGCGGGTCCGCGACAACGGCCCCGGCACCGGCACCGCGGACGCTCCCACCGGCCACGGCCTGCTCGGCATGCGCGAACGGGCCACCGCCGTCGGTGGCGCGCTGCGGACCGGCGCAGCGCCGGGCACCGGATTCCTGGTCGAGGCACATCTACCCACGAAAACGGAAGCAGGCCGATGACCGGCGCAAAACTCACCGACACGGTACGCATCGTCATCGCCGACGATCACGAAGTGGTACGCGCGGGCTTCGCGGCACTGCTCGACACCCAGCCGGACTTCAGTGTCGTCGGGACGGCGCGCGACGGGATCGCCGCCGTCCAGGCCTGCCGCGAACTCGCGCCCAACGTAGTGCTCATGGATATCCGAATGCCGCAGATGGACGGCATCGAGGCGACACGCCGGCTGAGCGGTCCGTCCGACGGGCTCGCGTCGGACGGACCGCGGATCCTGATACTGACGACATTCGATCTCGACGAGTACGTCTACGACGCGCTGCGCGCAGGAGCCAGCGGCTTCCTGCTCAAGGACGTCACCGCGGAGCGGCTGTTCGACGCGGTCCGAGTCGTCGCGGCGGGCGAAGCCCTGCTCGCGCCTTCGGTGACGCGAAGACTCATCAGCGAGTTCGCACGCACGCGGCGGGCACCAGAGACCCCGCCGCCGGCCCTCGACACGCTGACGCCGCGTGAGACACAGGTCCTTCGCCTCGTGGCGCAGGGCCTGTCGAACCCGGAGATCGCCGCGCGACTGACCGTTACGGAAGAGACCGTCAAAACCCACGTGAGCCGCACCCTGACCAAACTCGGCCTGCGCGACCGGACCCAGGCCGTCGTCACCGCATACGAATCAGGACTCGTTGTCCCCGGCACCCTTGACACCTGAGAGGGCGGGGCGCCGACGGGCGGACCGTTGCCCGGAGACGCCGACGTCTACCAACGACCCATGAGGCGCGCAGCGCGGCGGTGTTGTCTCGGCCGGCCTCCAGGAGAATCCCCGGATCCCGCGCCGGCAGGCGTCGTCCTCGATGTGGCGCAGCACGAGGTGGCCGAGGACGTGCTGGCGGTATCGGCCCAGGTCAGCCGATGTTCGGGGAGCCGCGGAACGCCCCGGCCAACACGGGGACCAGCCACCGCTCGATCTGCTCAGGGGGCTCGGCTGCCAGTTCGGCGCCGATGGGCGCCAACGCGAGCCAGTTCAGCAGGCCGGCCGCGCACCGGATGCGGAAGTCCAACTCCTGTTCGCCGACTCCGGGAAGGTTCGCCGAGAGCTGCCGGACAACGTCCCGCCGGGACTGCTGGAACTTCGCCGCCAGCCGATCCCAGCCCTCGGGGGGGTCGATCCCGACTCGCGCTACCGTCCGTATGACCGCCAGATCCTGTCCGCCGGCCGCCAGTGCGCGCATCATCGGCCTGGTGAACGCCGCGGCCAGATCCTCGATGCTCGACGTGGCGTCGAGCGAAGCGACCGCGTTGATCTGCGCGTCCAGATACTGCTCCAGCGCGTGCTCGATCGCCGAATCGCACAGCGTCTTCAGCGACCCGAAGTGGTAGCTCACCGCGGAGACGTTGGCTCCGGCGTGGTCTGTGATCTCACGGAGGGTCACACCCTCCTGGCCGCGTTGCGCGAGCAAATCCACCGCGGCGGCCAGCAGGCCGTCCCGCGTCCGCTGGCCGGCCTCGCGGCGTTGATCTGTTCGCTCTGTCGCCATGGACAGTATTCAAACAGCTGATTGATTTTGCTGTCAAGGAGCCGATCGCGTGGTAGGTGGACCGCCATCGCAGAACCCTCACAACCCGCCGAAGCCGCACTCAGCGGGCGTTTGAGCATGCCAGGCCACGACATGGCGGACGAGTGATCGAGGACTTGGTCGCGCCGTGGCAGGCCCGGCCGTAAGCCGCGCCGCACGAACGACGGGCCAGCGCCCGCCGCCGCAAGGCCGGAGCCGGACCCAAACACGAGCTGAGTGCCGCCTCCAATCGAAGGTACGCGGCCGCCTGCTGATCACCCGTCAGCCGACCCATCAGGCCAGCACCCCGAGGCGCGACGCTCCGCGACATATAAATCAATCATTCGGTTGACATCCCTGCGCCGCCGCTCATAAAGTCAAGCAAGCGTTTGATTTGAAAGCGCGCAGACGCCACACACGGCTGCGCGCAACCGTTTCGACGGATCCTCAGATCCCGAGAACCAACCTGGAGGAACACGACATGAAGTCGCTCGGATGGAAGACGATCGTCACCACGACCGCCGTCGCGAGCCTGAGCGGTCTCGCCTTTGCCGCTGCACCGTCACAGGCTGCAAGCCCCGTCGCCCGCAGCGCGCAGGTCCACACCGCCAGCAGCTCGGAGGCCCACGCGGCCCTGAGCCCTCGCCAACTGTCGGCACTGCCGCTCACGAACCGCCACCTGACCGCGCATGAGATAGCCAATCTCGCAGTCGTCCTGAACGCGTACCACGTGGCGGAAGGCCACAGCCTGAACGTCAACGCGTTCGTCAACAGCTTCGCCAAGGACGGCGTCTTCAACGACATGGTCGCCGGCCAGGCCTACCGAGGAAAGGCACTCGGCAACGTTGTGCCCTACATGGCCAACCTCTTCCCCGATGTTCACCGTGATCTCAAGCGCATCACCGTTAACGGCGACGTGATCAGCATCGAGCTGTCCATCCAGGGCACGTTCGAGGGGCCGCTGCAGTCGCCGGCGGGCACCATCAAGCCGACCGGCGCGAAGGTCGACGCGCCGACTGCCGACTTCTGGTACCTGCACAATGGCAAGGTCGAGCAGTTCAACTGCTACGTCGGGTACTCGAAGATGTACTCCGACATGGGCGTGAACTTCGACTGGGCCTCGGCGGTCAACAAGCACTGACTCGTTCCCGGCGGGTGACGCCCGACACCACCGGCCGCACATCACCCGCCAAGGTTTTGCTGTCAACACGCCGACGCTCAAAGGCTGCTGACAATCTCATCGAAGGGCTGTCCGGCCGTGGGCCGGGCAGCCCTTTCCGCTGCGCCGGATCTCTTCCGGTCGGGCCGATCGCGTGCGGCTGCGCGTGCTGCCGTCGTCGCACACATTTCCCGATCGAGGCCGGCCAGCCGGATCCACGCCGACGCCTCACCCGATGAGATGCCCATATATGTCGAGAATTGTGTGGGTTGGGCTAAGTTGTCAATGAGATTTGGATAACACGAGGTGAACACTGTGCGCTCGGGCCGACTCCCGGCGAGCGGCGCGTCCCTCTCCCGGAGCGGCGATCGGAGAAGTCATGAGCGGCAGTGCCCGTACCTCGTCTGCGTCCTCGACCTCGGAGGGCGCGTCGATACTGCTGCGTCCGGTCGAGGCGGTGACGTCGGCGGTACGCCAGGCTCCTGGGGCGTCCACGGTCAAGGAGGTCTTCGACGGCGTGCTGGACACGGTCGGGGTCGTGTCGCCGCACGCACGGCGTGTCGCGGCCTACGCGGGCGTCGGCCTGCTGGGCGTGGCGGGCGTGGTCGAATGGCCGGTGGCGGCGGCAGGCGCAGCAGTCGTGTGGCTGACACAGCCGCGAGGCAGGAGTGCCGGCAGCGGCGCAGGCCAACCGGCTGCCGCCCGGAAGCCGGCCGCCGTCGCGGCGGCTGCGGACCGGCCGAAGACGAAACCGGCGGCCAAGCCGTCGACGGCCAAACGGTCCACAGCCAAGCGGTCCACAGCCAAGGCGCCGGCAGCCAAGGCGCCGGCAGTCAAGTCTTCGGGCACCCGCTCGACGGCACCCGCGACCGGTCGTCGCGCGACAAGCCCGCGCCCGGCCGAATCGACGTCTTCCGGGCAAGAGTCCTGACGTGACGTCAGACCTGGCTGCGGCCGAGGGAGCCACCGCGGACTCGGTGCTCCCGGTCCCCCGCGGGAGTGCCGCCCGTGAAGGTGGGACATGCTTCTGCGCCTGCTGACGCGCCTGCCTGCGGCAGGGCTCGACCTGGCAGCGGCAGTGCCGTTCGAAGTCACTCGCCGGGTCGTCCCACCGGTGGGCACCGCCGCCCGTACGGCGGCTGACATCGCGGGCACCGGCGTGCGCTCCACGGCGCACGGCGCCGCAGCACTGTCAGCCGCCGCGGCGCGGATGGGCAGGGTCGCCCAGAACGCGATCACACCCGGCCTGGGGTACTGGCGCTCGGATTCCCGGTTGCACCTTGCGCTGCGGCCGCATCCGGACACTGCAGCGCTTGACGCGCGCCGGTGCGAGGCCGCGGCGAAGCGTGTGGCAGTCGAGCTGGCGCAGCATCCGGACGTGGTGGCCGCCTACTGGGACGGCGGCCTGGCGCGGCTGGTCGTCCAGATGGCCGAAGACGCGGTCACCGACGTGGTGGTGCAGAAGGCCTCCGAGCTTGCCGCCGGGCAGGGGCTGGTGCGCGCTGACGAGCAGATCCTGGAGCGCGTACATCCGGGACACCCTGGCGGCGTGCGCACCGGCGCGATCGCCCTGGCCTGCGACACCGCGGGCATCGCCGCCGCGGTCACCGCGCGCTCGGTCCGCCTGAAGAGCTCACCGCGGCTGGTCACCGCCGTGGTGACGCTGGTGCGTGAGGACTCTCGGGTACGGTCCGCTCTGCAGCGCCGCCTGGGAGCCTCCGGCGCCGATCTGGTGCTGGCCGCGGCCAACGCCGTTGCCCATGGCATCGGGCAGTCGCCCACCGCGCTGGTGCTGGACGCCGCGCTGCGGGCCGGTCAACTGGCGGAGGCGTTCGCCCGCGCCGCCGCGTTCGACGCCGCACACGACACCCTCTGCGCGGCGGGGCGGCTGAGCCTGGCCGGGAGCCGGGTCGCCCGCCCGCCGTTTCGCGCGCGCCCGGGCGATGAGTACGCGGATCAGGCGGTGACCACGAGCCTGGTCGGCGCCGCCGCGACCCTGTTGTTCACCCGCGACGTCAACGAGGCGGCCGAAGCGGTGCTGGCCGGCTCCCCCAAGGCCGCCCGCTACGGCCCGGCGGCGTTCACGGCCGCCCTGGGCACCGCGCTGGCCCGTGAGGGCGTGCTGGTGCGCGACACCGAGCGCCTGCGCCAACTCGAAGTCGTCGACACTGTGGTGCTGCACCCCGAGGCACTGCGCAGCACCCGGCGAACGGTGCTGGGTGTGAACCCCAGCACGGCCGACTGGGACCACGACCGGTTGTGGCACGCCGCGGCTGCCGGGCTTCTCCCGCCCGAGGACACTGCGGAATGGTCCGACGAGCCGTCAGTGTGCCTGCGCCCGGTGCCGGACGAGGGAGCGTCCGAGACCGGACTGATGATCGCGTCGCTGCGCGGCCAGGGCATCAGCCAGGACATCGGCACCGTGCTCGTCGGATGGGAGGTCGACCCGCTCGCCGAGGCCGCGCTGGACGCGGCACGCCGGGCCGGTCTGTACGTCGTGGTGCTGGACGACGGCTCGCTCGGTGACTTCGCAGCGCTGGCGGACGAACGCGTCCAAGCCGACCGGCCGTTGGCCGATGTGGTCCGCGCCCTGCAGAACGACGGGCGTGTGGTGCTCACGGTGGCGCACGTCCCCGGCGACCGCCCGGAAGCGGGCCGGCGCATGAGCGCGAAGGCCCGTGAGGTGCTCGCAGGGCTGCTGCGCAGCGACGTCGCCGTCTCCCTCACCGACGACACGAGCGCGGTGGTGTGGGGCGCGGACGTGCTACTGCTGGGCGGGCTGGCGGGGGCGTGGCGGTTGCTGGCAGCCGTGCCGGCAGCGCGGACCGTCGGCCGGCACTCCAAGACTCTCGCCGAGGCGGGCGCCGCACTGTCCGGGCTGCTGGTCGTCACCAGGGGCTCCCGGCCCAACCACACCCCCTTCCCCGTCGAAATCCGGCTCAGCCCGGTCAACGCCGCCGCTGCCGCCACCCTCGTCCTGGGCTGGTACGGCGCTCTGCGCGTCACCAGCCGCAGCACGCCCCATCCCACTCCGCGTGTGCCCTGGCATGCCCTTCAGCCACGGGAAGTGCTGCTCCGGCTGGGCGCTGCGCGCCGCGCGGCCCCCTCCGCGTCGACGACCGTACGGGAGGCTGTCGCCCGGACGGCGGGCAAGGCCGCGCTACTGCCGGTCTTCGCACCGCCCCGCCTGACCATCCGCCTGCTCGGTGCCGTGCGCGCCGAACTCGACGATCCGCTGACGCCGGTACTCGTGGTCGGCGCGGTCGCCTCCGCCCTGCTCGGGTCCACCGTGGACGCGTTGCTGGTCACCGGCGCGCTCGGGGTGAACGCGGTGGTGGGCGGGGTGCAGCGGTTGCGTGCCGAACGAGCCCTGTCCGCCTTGGTGGTGGGCCAGCGTCAGACGGCACGGCGGGTCGCCGGCGCCGGTACCGGACGGACGACCACCGTCGAAGCCGGACATCTGACACCCGGCGAGGTGATCGAGCTTCACACCGGCGACGTGGTGCCGGCCGACGCCCGTCTGCTGGAGGTCGACGGCCTGGAGGTGGACGAGTCCTCGCTCACCGGAGAGTCGCTGCCGGCCGGCAAGCACTTGGACGCCACGCCGCGGGCAGCCGTGCCCGACCGCCACTGCATGGTGTTCGAGGGCACCACCGTGGTCGCGGGACAGGCCCGGGCCGTTGTCGTAGGCACGGGGGACGAGACCGAAGCAGGACGGGCCGCGCACCTGGCCTCGCACGCTGCCACGGGAGCCGGCGTGCAGGCTCGGCTGCGCGAGCTGACCAACCGCATGCTGCCGTTCACCCTCGCCGGCGGTGCCGCTGTGACCGGCCTGTCGCTGCTGCGCGGCCGACCGGTGCGCGAAGCCGTCCGGGGCGGACTGGCGGTCGCCGTGGCCGCCGTGCCCGAGGGGCTCCCGCTGGTGGCGACGGTCGCGCAACTGGCAGCGGCACGCCGCCTCAGCCGGCGCGGCATCCTGGTGCGCACACCGCGCACCCTGGAGGCTCTGGGCCGGATGACCACCATCTGCTTCGACAAGACCGGCACCCTGACCGAGAACCACCTGCGGGTGGTCCGCATCGTCACCCCGCAGGGCACCACCCACCGCACCGATGCCCCCGAGGCGGCCGCGGTCCTCCAGGTCGCGGCCCGAGCCTGCCCACCCATCGCGGACGAGACCGGGATCCACGCCCACGCCACCGATGAGGCCATCCTCACCGCAGCCGGGCACGAACCGCAGTGGACACCGGCCGACACACTGCCCTTCGCAGCCAGCCGAGGATACGCATGCGCCACCGGTACCGACTCCGACGGCGCACACCTGCTGGTCGTGAAGGGCGCGCCGGAAGTCGTCCTGCCCAGCTGTCCTGACGCCGGGGCCGACGCCGCCGCCACGGCGCATGCCCTCGCCGGGCGAGGACTGCGGGTGCTGGCCGTCGCCGTGCGCCGACTGGAACCCGACCATGCGGCCGAGGCCCTCGGCAAGCCGCTGGAGTCGCTGGAACTCGCCGGGTTCGTGGCGCTGGCCGACACTCCGCGCGCCAGCTCCGCCCCACTGGTGGCCGCACTGCGCCAAGCCGGCGTCCGCCCCGTGATGCTCACCGGCGACCACCCGCAGACAGCCCGCGCGGTGGCGACCGCACTGGGCTGGCCCGCGGACGTCACCGTGGTCACCGGCGACCAACTCGCCGCCGAGGACCGGGCCGGACGGGCCCGCCTGCTCCGCGAGTGCGGCGTCGTGGCCCGCGTCGCACCGGAGCAGAAACTGCAGGTCGTCGAATCACTCAAGGAAGCAGGACAGGTCGTCGCCATGGTCGGCGACGGCTCGAACGACGCCGCCGCCATCCGCGCCGCCGACATCGGAGTCGGCATCGCCGCCCGAGGCTCGGCGGCCGCCCGCAACGCCTCCGACCTGGTGATCACCACGGACGAACTGACCGTGCTGCTCGACGCCGTCGCCGAAGGCCGGGCGCTGTGGCGCAGCGTCGCGGACGCGACCAGCATCCTGATCGGCGGCAACGCCGGGGAGATCGGCTTCTCCGTACTCGGCACGCTGCTGTCCGGATCGTCACCGCTGTCCACGCGTCAGCTGCTGCTGGTCAACCTGCTGACCGACATGTTCCCGGCGATGGCCGTGGCGGTCACCCCCCGGGACGGGGAACGAGCCGGAGAATCCGATTCCGGCGACGCCACGCCCCTGAACACCACAACCATCGGCACCGCACCGGTGGGGACCACACCGGTGGGCATCGCGGCACTCGGCGAGCCGCTGACCCGTCAGATCCGCCAGCGCGGCCTGGTCACCGGGGTCGGCGCGGGCACAGCCTGGCTGATCGGCACCCTCACGCCAGGGACCAGGCGGCGCACCAGCACCATGGCCCTGTGCGGGGTGGTCGGAGCCCAGCTCACCCAGACGGTCGTGGGACGGCACCGCAGCCCCCTGGTGCTGGTCACCGTGCTCGGCTCCGCCGCGGTACTCGTGGGGCTCATCCAGACGCCCGTAGTCAGCCACTTCTTCGGCTGCACACCGCTGGGCCCGGTGGCCTGGGCAGGCGTCGCCACCGCCATCGCCGTCGCCGCACTGGGCCCGTTGATCGTGCCGCCGGTCGAACGGCTGCTGTCGTCCGACCTCGGGCCGAAAATGCGCCCCACGGTGCGCCTGGTGCGCTGACTCCGCCAGCGTTGCGTCAATGCCGCCCCGATCACTGTCAACGTCGCGTCAGGGAGGGGTCCGACGCGCTGGATCATGGGGATAGCGTCACTGCTGTGCCCCGGCGGAACGGTCCGGATCGGGGCCTCGATCCTGCCTCAGCAAGGAGATCGCCATGGTGGCGCACCTGTACGGAGACGACTCGGAGCCTTCCGAACCCAACCTGACCGGGCTGCTGCTCGTCCCGGTCCGGTCGGGTCCCGCCGGGTACGCGGCGCGCATGTTCCGCACGCCCCTGGGCGGCCGAACGGCCGTCGGCTTCACCACTGCGGCCCGGCTGGCGGCGACACTGGGCCCGGACCAGGCCTGGATCCCGTTGTCCGAACCCGCGCTGCGCGCCCTCGCCGAGCCGCTGGGCGTCGCCGCGATCACCGTGGACCCGCAGTTGGCCGCGCCCGCGGTGACCCCGGTCCCCCTGCTCACCCGGCGGCCGGCCCAGAACACCCGAGATGCCGGCGCGCTCAGCGCGCAGGCCGCCTGAGCGGGCGGCGATCATGACTCTGTCGATCACCCACGCCCGCACCGAGCCGCAGGACGACCAGGACGACGTCGACTGGCTGTCCGTGTGGCCCGTGTCCACTCGACCGGCCCCGCACGGCGACCTCACCGTCGCCGGAGTCGCGCTGACCGAGATCGCCGAACGCTTCGGCACCCCCGCCTATGTCCTGGACGAGGGCGAAGTGCGCCGACGCTGCCAGGAGTACCGCCGGGCCTTCCCGGACGCCGACGTGCTCTACGCCGCCAAGGCCTTCCTGTGCCGAGCGATGGCAAGCTGGGTCGAGGAGGAGTGCCTCGGCCTGGACGTCTGCTCCGCGGGCGAGTTGGAGCTCGCCGTCATCGCCGGCTTCCCGCCCGAGCGGATCGTGCTGCACGGAAACGCCAAGAGCCCGCAGGACCTTGCCGCCGCGCTGCGCCTGGGAGTCGGGCGCATCGTCGTCGACAGCGCCGGGGAGATCGCCCGGCTCGCCGCGAACGTCCCGGCGGGCGCCCGGCAGCAGGTCATGGTGCGGGTGGTCCCGGGCCTGGCCGCCGGCAGCCACGCAGCCCTGCGCACCGGCACCGAGGACCAGAAGTTCGGCCTGTCGATCACCGACGGCTCGGCCCAGCACGCCGTGGCCCGGATACTGGAGCAGCCCCGGCTCGAACTCGTGGGCCTGCACTGCCACCTGGGCTCGCAGATCACCACCGTCAAGCCCTACCTGCTGGCCGTGCGCCGCATGGTCGGACTGATGGCCCGGATCCGGGACCAGCACGGGGTGACCCTGCCCCAACTGGACCTCGGCGGCGGGCACGCGGTCGCCTACCGCCCCGGCGAGGACGCCCCGGACATCGCCGCCCTCGGCGCGCGGATCCGTGCCGAACTCGCCGCGAGCTGCCTCACCGCCAGCCTGCCGGAACCCCGCCTGGCCATCGAGCCCGGACGGGCGATCGTCGGCCCGGCCGGGGTGGCGCTGTACCGCGTGCTCGCGGTCAAGCACACCGGACGGCACACCTTCGTCGCCGTGGACGGCGGGATGAGCGACAACCCCCGCCCCGCCCTGTACGGGGTCCGCTACGCGCCCCGCCTGATCGGCCGACCCGCCACCACGACGACTCTCACCGCGACGGTCGTCGGCCGGCACTGCGAGGCCGGCGACGTCATCGCCGCCGATGTCCAACTGCCCGGCGACACCCGCCCCGGTGACCTGATCGCGGTCCCCGTCGCGGGCGCGTACCACCTGTCCATGGCCTCCGGCTACAACCTGGTCGGCCGCCCGCCCGTGGTCGCCGTCCTGGACGGCCGGGCCCGGCTGCTGGTCCGACGCGAGTCCCTCGCCGACATCCGCAACCGCGACGTGGGCCTCTAGGGACACGCCTGGCACAGATAGCCGTCAGGCTGTTCGGCGCAAAAGCCATCTTCGGGCAGGCGTCGTCCCCGCCTGCCCGAAGATGCACGCACACCACCGCCCGGCCCACCGGCACCGCCGTAGCGGAGCCGATCAGCGGGCGCATGGGTTGCGTCAAAGGCACGATATCCAGCTTCGCGCGGTGACTCTTTTGGCGTAGCGTCCCACCCGTTGGCATGTTTCGTACAAGTTAATTGGGTGCGGTTCCACGCCACTGACAGGGGGCTCATCGTGACGACGTCACATCCGTGCGTGCCACAGTCCACTCCCACCTCGCCGCTCGCCCGGCCGGTGTCCGCCGAGGCCCAGGCCCTGGTGCGCCAACTCGCAGCCGAGGGACACCTCTCGGCCGACGCAGCAGAACAGCGGGTCAGGCAGATCGCGAGTGAACTGGCCGCGACCGGCACCTACCGGCAGAGCATGCAGGAACTTCTCCTCGGCTCGCGGATCGCCTGGAGGAACAACCCCCAGTGCGTCGGCAAGTTCTACTGGAGGGGACTGGAGACCCGGGACTGCCGCGAGGCCGGGGCCGGCGACGGTGACGAGAGCGCCCTGTTCGAAGCCCTCGTCGACCATCTGCGGCTGGCCTGGAACGGCGGCAAGGTACGCCTGCTCCTGAGCGTCTTCGCCCCGAGCCGGCCTGATCGGCCCGGACCCCGGGTCTGGAACGGCCAGCTCATCCGCTACGCCGGCTACCGGCAGCACGACGGGTCGGTGCTCGGCGACCCCGAGACCGCGGATCTCACCGAGGCTATCCAGCGGCTCGGCTGGCGCGGCCAGGGCACCGAGTACGACGTCCTGCCGCTGGTCATCCAGTGGCCGGGACGCGAGCCCAGGGTGTTCGACCTGCCGGCGGACGCGGTCCCCGAAGTGCGCATCAGCCACCCCGAGTACCCGTGGTTCGAACGGCTCGGTCTTCGCTGGCACGCCTTCCCCACCATCTCCAACCAAATCCTGGAACTGGGTGGCCTGTCCTACACCCTGGCCCCGTTCAGCGCCTGGTACACCTGCACCGAGATCGGCGCCCGCAACCTGTCCGATACCAACCGCTACAACAAACTCCCCCAGGTCGCCCATGGAATGGGCCTGGACACCGGCCGAGACCGCACCCTGTGGCGCGACCGCGCACTACTGGAACTCACTGCGGCCGTGCTGCACTCCTACGACCAGGCCGGGGTGTCCATCATCGACCACCACTTCGCCACCAAGCAGTTCGTACGGCACGAGGAGCGCGAGCACAAGAGCGGTCGCAGCTGCCCGGCCGACTGGTCCGCCATCGTGCCGGCCACCAGCGGCTCGACCACCCCGGTCTGGCAACGCCGCTACGAGCCCACCCGGACACGCCCCAACTTCTCCCCCCACCCCGCTCCCTGGCCCTGCGGCGGAGCCGGGCGGTGAGCGGATGCCGCTCGGCTCCTTCGTGGTGCCGGCCGGGGCGCTTCTCAACCTGTGCGGCAGCGGCGTCTACGCGCTGCGAACCCTGCGCGGTTCGGTCCGGCCCAACCCGGTCACCTGGCTGCTCTGGGCCCTTGCACCAGGCGTGGCCTTCGTCGCCCAAGCCGCCCGCCACGTCGGCCTACCCGCCCTGACCACCCTCAGCGTGGGACTCGGCCCACTCCTGGTCTTCCTATGCGCCCTAAGCCGCCCCGGGTTCCGCAGCACACGGCCGACCTGCGCCGAACTGTGCTGTGGGGCGATGGCCCTGGCCGCGCTCATCGGCTGGTGGATCACCGCGGACCCCAACACCGCGCTCGCCCTGAGCATCCTGGCCGACGGCTGCGCGGCCCTCCCCACAATCGTCAAGAGCTACCGCCGCCCCGAGACCGAAGACCGCACCGTCTACGCCCTCATGGCCTTCAGTGCGGCGCTGACCCTCATCACGCTGCCCGCCTGGACGTTCACCGCCGCAGGCTTCTCCTGCTATCTGCTGACGCTCTGCGGCACTCTGCTGGTCCTGCTCTCGCGCCGGTCGCACCACTCCGGCCTCAGTGCGCTGCCGCCCTGACCCTGGCGGCGACCATGTCCAAGGCAGGGGCGCCGTTCACCCCCGGGCAGCCGCGGCGGCCAGCAGCCGCGCCGGGCCCTCGACCTGCGCGAGCGTCCAATCGCGCGGGCGGGCCCGGCCCTGCGGATCGGCGTCGCGGATACGCAGCCCGTCCCCGGCGGGGCTCAACTCGGGCTGCAGCCGTGCCCCGACGCGGTGCGGCAGCGTGGAGCGGACGATTTCCCACCGGTCCGCACTCACCCGTCCGATCGACACCTCGCAGTCCAGCAGCGCTGCCGCCTCCGCGCGGCGACCGCAACCGCGGACCTGCTCGATGAGCGGGACCAGGAGGGTCGGCAGTGGCACGGACCGGTCCCGGGCGTAGCCGAACCAGGAGCCCGCGCGGACCAGAACGCCCGCGCACCCCTCCTGCCGGTCTTCCAGCAGAGCGCCCGCCGGGCCGCCCGGTGATCGCTCGACGCGTTCCCAGTGCTCCAGATAGGCCTCGTGAACGCCCTCCTCGACCAGCACGCCACCCTCCCAGTGCAGGGTGCCCACGTCGGGAAGCGGTGCCGATGGGTGCAGATCGATCCGCCGGACCCAGCTGAACGCGTCCGCGCCCGCCTCCAAGGTCCCGGCGAACGCCTTCTGCGCACACAGCGCCAGCAACTGCGGGCGGTCCAGGTCCTGCAGGCAAACCCCTCGGACCAGGTCGTCAATGCCCGCAGGCTGGCGCAGATCCGCGAACAGTGAGGGCCCCTGGACCCACGTGGCGGTGGTGACGCGGTCCGTCGAGCCGTCTGCTTCGCGGGCCAGTGTGCGCCGCCACACGCCGCGCAGATCCGTGACGGCAGGGTGGGACCTCGGCATCAGTACTCCCTACCCTCAGGGTCACGTGCGGTTCGGTGGTCTGCTAGAGCACCCCGGCGGACGGCTTGAAGACGTACCCGACCTGGCGAACGGTAGTGATCGTGCTCCTGAGATCAGGGCCCAGCTTGCGGCGAAGTCGCGCGACGTGGACATCCACCGTGCGAGCGCTCAGGATGTCCGACTGCCCCCAGACCGCGTCGAGGAGTTGACGACGCGAAAGCACCTGAAACGGATGCGCCATGAAGTGGTCGAGCAGTTCGAACTCCCGATAGGTGAGGTCAAGCCGTCGATCACCTACCCGGGCGGTCCACTGGTCTCGATCTATGGAGAGACCGTCGCGCACCTGCGCGGGACTCCGCACGGCCAAGGGGTCCCCTTGACGGTCATGACTGGCCACCGGGACGAACCGAGCGTGACCGATCACGGAGGTCCTGGGGTAACGCACCGTCATAGCGTCTCCATCGTAGTCGTTGCGGGATCGTCTTCCCGGGTCCGAAACGCTCGGTGTCGGGCACCGGGCGTCCGTCGACGCGGCTGGCTACGTCGGCGCGGCCGACCGGCGCTGCCTTGTGCTCTGGGCGACGTTCCGACGGGGAGCTGGATGCGCGGATCGTGCCTCAGATCCGTGCACGCCATCTCGGCCCTGGCGAAACGGCACAGACCGAATTTCGCGCCGGGTGCCCGTGCAGGGGATCCGGAGGTTCCCGGCAGTCGAAGTCGAGCGGGTCATCGCACGGGGCCCACACGCACGGAAGATCAGGGCTGCGCCGTCGGAGCGGGCCTCCGCAAACCCACGGGACGTTCCGCAAGCGGTCATGGCGCGCGTCACTACTGCCCCAGGAGGAGTTGGATCTTGCGCATAGAAGGCCAGGTGCGGCGCCTCTCCCCCCGTCCGTCATGCTCACCTCCCGTCAGCCGGGCTTCGCGTTGTCTTCGTTGACCTCAGGGGCCAAGGGCGCGGCGTTCACGGCCGCACGCCCGGACCTGCCGCGGATCGGCGGGGTCGTAGGGCACCAGCGCATGCTCATGGTGCCTGCCCTGCGGCCTCACGGGTGCATGTGCAGAAGTGCGTGCCACAGCGTCGTGGTGTGGAGCAGCAGGTACAGGCCGTAGGCCGCCAGCAGTGCCCCGGCACCCCTGACGCACAGCGCCTTGGCGGTCCTTCGGGCCTTGAAGTCGATGTCGAAGCCGAAGCCGTTGCCGATCGTCCGCGCCATCCGCTGCGGCGCCAGGGCCAGGCCGGCCCCGGTCCCGGTCCCCAGGATCAGCAGGGACATGATGGCGGGGAGCAGGAAGAGTTCGACGAACCCCATCGGGCGTCCTTTCAGGCCCAGCAGGGGATCAGTGGGCGGGGCGGCGGGTCGCTGGGAGGCCGGCTTCTGTCCCAAAGGACGGCACCGGTGCGACACCACTGCACCCGGGCCTCCAGGCTCAGGGCAATCCCATTGACGCTTTCCCAACGCCGGAACCCAGGTTCTTGACGCTCCCCTTGCACCTGGGTCCTCTCGAACCAGACCGGGGCGGGATGCTCAGCGACGACGACGGCCCCGAGTGCGAGGGACAGCAGGACTCCTCGGCTCCGACTCCTCGGACGGCGGCGACTTCTTCGATTCCTGAACCCGCTGAGCAGCGAACCCGGGTGTTCTCCGTACGGAAGCCGTTAATTTGCCTCTTCAGCGCCAGCTGGAGGAGTTTTCCCGGCCCGACCGCAAGTAGGGTCTGCGTGGCGCCAGCGCCTGATGGTCAGACCCCCTTGCCGTAGCCGCGTCGCCTGGCGTTGCCACGGCCCGGCCGCGGAGGCGAGCAGTGGCAGCAGAGGACCGGGTCCCCACCCGGGGCGTCCTGCGGCGGCCCGGGCTGCGCCCGGTCGACATCGTGGTGGGGCTCGCGCTCGTGGGCCTGCTGTACGGGCTGCTGCGGCTCGCCCCCTCGCTGGGCGCGCCGTTCCTGCCCGGCACCGCCCCGGCGCAGGTCTCCACCGACCCGGCGAACCTTCCGTTCTACGCCGTGCGCTCGCTGCTGCGGATGTTCACGGCCCTGATCGCCTCGGTGCTGTTCACCTTCGTCTACGCCAGTGCCGCCGCCCGGCTGCGCCGCGCCGAAAAGGTGCTGCTACCGATCCTGGACATCCTCCAGTCGGTTCCGGTACTGGCATTCCTCTCCATCACCGTCACCGCCTTCATCGCCCTGTTCCCCGGCTCCGAACTGGGCCTTGAGTGCGCGGCAGTGTTCGCCATCTTCACCGCGATGGCCTGGAACATGACCTTCGCCTTCTACTACTCCCTGGTCAGCCAGCCCCGGGACCTGGACGAGGCCTCGCGGATCATGCGCCTGACCAAGTGGCAGCGGTTCTGGAAGGTCGACGTGCCCAGCGGCATGATCCCGCTGGTGTGGAACGGCATGATGAGTTTCGGCGGCGCCTGGTTCTTCCTTGCCGCCTCGGAGAGCATCAGCGTGCTGAACCAGCAGTACGCACTGCCGGGCATCGGCTCCTACGCCGCCGCCGCAGCCGCCAAGGGTGATCTGGGTGAGATAGGCATCGCCACCGCCGTCATGGTGGTCATGGTCATCGGCGTCAACTTCCTCTTCTGGCGCCCGATGACAGCCTGGGCCGAGCGCTTCCGGGTCGAGGACTCGGAGGCCGCCGAGAAGCCCCGCAGCTTGGTCCTGGACACGCTGCGCCGCTCCTCGATACCCGAGCTGCTGGGCCGCGCGCTGCGCCCGGCCGCGCGGGCTCTGGACGCGGCGGCACGCCCCTTCGGCCTCGCCGAGCATCCGCTGGAACGCCCCGCCGTCCGCCGGCGCACCGGCGACGTTCTGTTCACCCTGGCCGTGGCCACCGCCGTGCTCTACGGGGGCTGGCAGTCCTTCGCCTACATCCAGGCCACGGTCGGCTTCGGCGAGTTCACCCATGCCTTCGAGCTGGGTGCGGCCACCTTCGGACGCGTTCTGCTGCTGCTGTGCGTGGCCACTGCGGTGTGGGTGCCGATCGGCGTGTGGATCGGGATGAACCCCAGGATCACCCGCTACGCCCAGCCCGTCGTCCAGGTACTGGCCAGCTTCCCCGCGAACTTCCTGTTCCCCTTCGCCATCGCCGCGTTCGTCGCGCTCGGGCTCCCGCTCAACTGGGGCAGCATTCTGCTGATGGCGCTCGGCGCCCAGTGGTACATCCTGTTCAACGTCATCGCCGGTGCCACGGCGATACCCAGCGACCTGCGCGAAGCCATGGACAGCCTGAATGTCAGGGGTTGGCTGCGCTGGCGGACCCTCATCCTGCCCGCGATCTTCCCCTACTACGTGACCGGCGGCATCACCGCCGCCGGCGGAGCCTGGAACGCCTCCATCGTCGCCGAGGTCGTCGACTACGGGCACCAGCACCTGACCGCCTACGGGCTGGGGGCTTACATCGCCCAGGCGACCCGCGTCGGGGCGCATCCGCAGATCCTCGTCGGCGTCATCGTGATGATCGTCTACGTGGTCGCCCTCAACCGCCTCGTCTGGCGCCGCCTCTACCGCGTCGCCCAGACCCGCTACGCCCTCTGACACCGAGGCAGGAGCCCATGACCACCACCCCGGACCGCCCCGGAAACGGCGACCCCATCATCTCGGCCACCCACGTCACCAAGTCCTTCACCTCGCCCGACGGCAACGTCCTGCCCGTGCTCGACTCGGTCAGCTTCACTCTGCACGAGGGCGAGATAGTCGCCCTGCTCGGCAAGTCCGGATCCGGCAAGTCCACCCTGCTGCGCTGCGCCGCAGGACTCATCGCCCCCTCCAGCGGCAGCGTCAGCTACCGGGGCACGCCACTCAACGGGGCCAACCCCGGTGTCTCCATGGTCTTCCAGAGCTTCGCCCTACTGCCCTGGCTGACGGTGCAGCAAAACGTCGAGCTCGGACTGCAGGCGCAAGGTGTCGCCGAGGCCGATCGCCGAAGCCGCGCCCTGAAGGCCATCGACCTGATCGGACTCGACGGCTTCGAAGGCGCCTACCCCAAAGAGCTGTCCGGCGGCATGCGCCAGCGCGTCGGCTTCGCCCGCGCGCTGGTGGTCGAGCCGGACGCGCTGTTCATGGACGAACCCTTCTCCGCGCTGGACGTGCTGACCGCGGAGAACCTGCGCAACGAACTGGTCGGACTGTGGGAGGGCAACGAGGCCCCGGTGAAGTCCGTGCTCATCGTCACCCACAACATCGAAGAAGCGGTCCTGCTCGCCGACCGCATCCTGGTCCTCTCCTCCAACCCCGGCCGGATCAAAGCCGAACTCACCGTGGACCTGCCCCGACCGCGAGACCGGCGCGCCCCGGTGTTCGAGGCCCTGGTCGACACCGTCTACGGCATCCTGACGGGCCGCGAGCAGGACCACGCCGACGCGCTCACCGGCACCCCGACCGGAGGCGCGGCCAGGCCTCTCGCCACGCCCATCAGCGCCCCGCTCCCCCAGGTCAGCCCCGGCGGACTGTCCGGCCTACTGGAGATCCTCGCGGCACGCGGAGGCGAGGACGGTATGCCCGAACTCGCCGACGAACTCAACTTCGAGGTCGACGACCTGCTGCCGCTGGTCGACGCCGCCGTCCTGCTCGACCTCGCCCGCACCGCAGGACCGCGCATCGCCCTGACCCAGGCGGGCAACGAGTTCGCAAACGCCGACATCCTCACCAGCAAGCAGCTCTTCGCCCGCCACGCCGTCGCCCACGCACCCCTGGTGCGCGCCATCGTCCAGGCCCTGACCCGGACCGGCGACCACGTGCTGCGCGAAGGCCTGTTCCTGGACCTGCTGCACCGCGGCTTCTCCGACGAGGACGCCCGCCGCCAGCTGGACACCGCCATCGACTGGGGCCGCTACGGGGAGCTCTTCGAGTACGACAAGGGCGAGGGCCGACTCGAACTGGCACCGGAGGCGGTCGGCGTCCTGTAGTCACGGCGTGTCCTGTAGTCACGGCGCGTCCTGCAGCTACGCCCCGCACCGCACCGCGTCGGTGGCGATCAGGGGACCGTCAAGGAGCGGGCCCTGCGCATCAGGGAATCGTCAATGCATGTTCCATGGCACTTCCCCCGGGTGTGCACTGAATGCAAGGGAAATCCCAGCGACCGGCGGAGCATCCATCCACCATCGACGGGATTCTGCCAAGGAAACGAAAACCGACCAGCGGAAGCTGCTGGACGACGTAGGGAAGCGAAACACCATGGCCGAGAACGTCCGCGTCATCGTAGGCGTCAGCGGATCCCTGAGCAGCCTGGCTGCTCTGCACCGGGCGGTCGGGGAGGCCCGGCGCCTGGACGCCGAGCTGGTGCCCGTCCTGGCCTGGCACGCGGTGGGCGGGGAGGCGGCGTACCGCGCCCACCCGTGCCCGCCCCTGCTCAAGGTGTGGGAGCAAACCGCGCGCAAGCGCCTGGACACCGCCTTCGAGCAGGCCTTCGGCGGGTACCCGGCCGGGATGCGGATCCAGCCGATGGTCGTGCGTGACGACCTGCCCGGCCGCGCCCTGGTGGCGATCGCCGACCGTCCCGGCGACCGACTGGTGGTCAGCACCGGTCGGCAGGGCCGCCTGCAGCGGATGTTCCACGGCTCGGTCAGCCGCTACTGCCTGGCGCACGCCACCTGCACCGTGGTGGCCGTGCCTCCGTCCGAACTTCTGCAGACGCTGGAGCGTGCGGTCAGCGAGGGCGCGCCCCTGCCCCTGGCCGCCACCCTCACGTCCAACGCCGCCTGACGCATATCCCCACGGGGCCAGAAAGGACCGAACCGGCATGTCAGTGGTGGTGGGGGTCAGCGGATCGCTGAGCAGCCTGGAAGCGCTGCGGGTGGCGGTGAGCGAAGCGCGGCAGCGGGAGTCGGAGCTGGTGGCGGTGCTCGCCTGGACCCCGGTGGGCGGCGAGGCCGGATATCGGCGGTCGCCGTGCCCGGAGTTGCTCAAGCAGTGGGAGCTGCTGGCCTGCGCGCAACTTCGCAACAGCTTCGAGGAGGCCTTCGGCGGCTTCCCCACCGGACTGCGCGTGCGGCCCATGGTGGTGCGCGGCGAGACCGGCCGGGCCCTGGTGGAGATGGCCGACCGCCCCGACGATCTGCTGGTGGTCGGAGCGGGCGCGCGCGGCCGGTTCGCCCGGTTCGGCCACGGCTCCGTCAGCCGCTACTGCGTCGCCCACGCGGGATGCCGGGTACTGGCGGTTCCCCCGCCCCCGCTGCTGGCCGAGCTCCCGCGCCGACAGCGGCACCGCATCCCCTCTCCGCCGATGCCCACGCCCGCAAGGTTGGTGGGGCCGGGAACACCTGCCACCCGGCCCGTCCGCCCGACGGACGCCTCTCCGCAACCCCGGGACTAGCGCCTTTTGCTTTCTGGCCGAGAATCGGCCGGGACATGAGCGGTGAAGGTGCCTGTCAGCCTTGTCTGGCAAGCCCCACGCATGGAGATGACGCTGCAACTGACCATCGACTGCGCCGACCCGCAAAGACTGGTGGCGTTCTGGAGTGAGGCTCTCGGATACGTCCCCGAACCTCCACCGGGAGGCCATGTCACGTGGCGGGACTACCACGGGGGTGCCTGATGAGGAACTGCCCGTCGGTGCCGGGGACAGGCCAGAGTCGATCGTTGATCCGACCGGGCAGGGGCCGCGAGTGTGGTTCCAGCAGGTTCCGGAACCCAAGGTCGTCAAGAACCGGCTACACCTCGATCTGAAGGTGGGTGGCGGGCGCGACGTCACGTTGACCGTGCGCAAGCAGCGAGTTGCCACCATGGTGGAACGCCTGGCCAAGGCCGGTGCCACTATCGTGCGGATCACGGATGAACCGGGCGTGGAGCACTACGCCGTTCTGCTACAGGACCCCGAAGGCAACGAATTCTGTGTTGTCTAGGTTGGTTTGCCGCTGCGTTGAATGAGGTGGGCCCGCTTCGCGCGGGAGCCGTACGCCCTGTCCGCGCGGACCTTGTCCGGAAGCCCGCCGATCCGGGTCACATACGGTCTGCCGCGCCCCTCGGGTGCGGCAGACCGTCGTGCATGGCCTGCAGAGCGCGGAACCGGCGCTGAACGTCCTCCTGGTCCGCCTTCTCCGGCACCGACGCCACGCAGGAATTGACGATCAACTCCGCCTGCTCCAGCAGGATCTTCCGCCGCTCCAGGCTCGCGGTTCGCTCCATGACCTTCTCCAGGGCCTCGAGCTGACGAATCATCACGGCAGGCATCCCGACCCCGGCCTGGCGGATCTTCTCGAACGCACGCTGCACCAGCCGGTCGTAGTCCGCCTGGTAGGCGACGACCCGCACGTAGCCGTCCCGGTCGCGGTGGATCCGCCGCGGATGCCACCCGGTGGTGATCCGGCACAGGCAGTCGCTCAGCCAGTCGATGCAGGTGAGCGCCGTGAAGGTGTCGTTGACCGCCGGGGACAGGGCCCGGATCGCGATCTCCACCAGCTGGTCGATCCCGAACGAGACGTCCTGGGTCAGGGTCCGGTACGGGCCGGTGACTTGACCCCTGCCCAGGTTCGCGGCCACGTGCGGCGCAGCCTCGGCGGGCCACACCACAGCCAGCGGATGCCCCTGCACCAGGAAGTGGCCGGGCCGGTAGGGAATGTGGATCACCGCATCGGCCTCGCGGGCGATGCCGATCAACCGGTCGTGACGCAGGTACTGCAGGTAGCCGCTGGCCGGCGTGCGCACCACCGCGCCGGTCGTCTCCATCCGCGACAGCAACTCGGCACTGGACAGCCCGCGTTCGCGGCCGTCCGCCGCGCAGGCATCGGCACCGCCCTGTGCCTCGATCGCATGCGCCAGATCGGCCGCGACGGCGGCGATCACCTGCGGAAGCTGGATGGTCCTGGCGATGTGGTTGATGAAGTAGATCAGCATCGCCAGGTCGACCACGGTCAGCGCCAGCGACACGGTGATCGACAGGTGCGGGACGAAGTCGCCGTGCGGTCCCGGGCTGACCGCGACCAGGACCAGGACGGTGTAGAGGAAGGTCGCCACGAAGGTGCCCAGGGTCAGTTGGGTGCCGCGGTCGCGGATGAAGTTGCGCAGCATCCGTGGCCCGAACTGGGTCGAGGCCAAGGTGAGGGCCACGATGGTGATGGAGAAGACCAGCCCGACGACGGTGATCACGGCGGCGGCGATGGTGGTGAGCACTTGCCGTGCCCCGTCCGCGCTGCCGCTGAGCACCCACGTCGGCAGGGTCAGTCGACCGTCGTACGCCAACCGGTCCAGCCAGACGGTGCCGGCACACAGCGCCACCGCCACCAGCGCCTCCAGGGCCGGCACCACCCACAGGTTGGTCCGCAGCGCCTCGCGTCGCCAGTCGGCCAGGTGGTGTCCGCCGCTTTGCAGGCGTGGAAGAAGAATGCCGGGCATCGGAGCCTCCTGCGGGCAGGTCGAACACACCGAAAACAAGCGCGCGTGCCCCCGCGGGCTGCGCGCGCTGCCGACCAGACTTCCCGGCTCACCTTGCCTGCTGCGCGAGCGTAACCGACGCCGGCGGGACACCGCTCAGGGTTCGAAGCGGTAGCCCATGCCCGGCTCGGTGATCAGGTGGCGGGGGTGGGCCGGGTCGCGCTCCAGCTTCCGGCGCAGCCCGGCGAGGTAGACGCGCAGGTAGTTGGTCTTGCGCTCGTGCCCGGGACCCCACACGTCCATCAGGAGGTGGCGGCCCGTCACCAGCCGCCCAGGGTGCCGGATCAGTACGGTCAGGATGCGCCACTCCGTGGGTGTGAGCCTGATCGTCGTGGCGTCCTGCGCGAACCCGCTGTCCTGGGTCAGCCGGACCGTGCAGCTGTCCAGGTCGACGGTGTAGTCGCCGATGACGGCGCTGCCGCCGGTCGGCTCATCGAGCACCGGCCGGCGCAGCACGGCGCGCAGCCGGGCCAGGAGTTCGTTCATCGAGAAGGGCTTGGTGACATAGTCGTCGGCGCCCGCGTCCAGCGAGGAGATCTTGTCGGTCGCGCCGGAGCGACCAGACAGGACGATGACCGGAACCGTGCTCCATACGCGCAGGGCGCGGATGACATCGAGGCCGTCCAGCCCCGGCAGGCCGAGGTCGAGGATGATCGCGTCCGGCGGGGTGCGGGCGGCTTCGTCCAGCGCTCCGTCTCCGTCGGGCGCGGTGGCGACGGTGTAGTGGCGGGCTTCGAGGTTGATCTGCAGGGCGCGGAGCATCTGCGGCTCGTCGTCCACGATCAGGACTCGGGTCATGGCTGTGCTTCTTCGTGGTGAGTGGTTTCGGCGGGGAGCGAGAGGACCATGGTGAGTCCCCCGCCCGGGGTGTTCTCCGGGGTGAGGGTGCCTCCCATGGCCTCGGCCAGTCCCCTGGACAGGGCCAGGCCGAGGCCGACCCCCGTGTCGTTGTCGGTGTCGCCGAGCCGCTGGAAGGGCAGGAAGACCCGGTCCCAGTCGGCCGACGGCAGGCCGGGTCCGCGGTCGATGACACGGATCTCCACGCTGGAGTCCAAGGTGCTGGCGGTGACCAGCACCGGATCAGTGCCGTTGTGCCGCAAGGCGTTGGCGACCAGGTTGGCGATGACCCGTTCGAGCAGTGGCGGGTCTGCGAGTACGGGCGGGGCCTGTTCCAGGCCCTGGGTGCGGACCGCCAGCGGGACGGTTTCGGTCAGCGAGTCAACGGCCGCGGACAGGACGTCCTCCAGCGCGGTGGGCTGCAGCTCCAGCGAGAGCGCGCCCGCCTGCAGCCGGCTCATGTCCAGCAGGTTGTCGACCAGCCGGGTGAGTTTGCCGAGCGACTCCTCGGCGGTGAGCAGCAGTTCGGCCTGGTCCTCGGGCGAGAACTGGACGTCCTGGCTGCGCAGTGAGCTGACCGAGGCGAGGGCGACGGCGAGGGGGGTGCGCAGGTCGTGGCTGACCGCGGCCAGCAGGGCGGTGCGCATCCGGTCGGCCGCCTTGACGGGCTCCACCTCGGCGGCGGCCTCGGCCAGGCGGGCGCGGTCGAGGGCCACCGCGACATGGGCGGCGAAAGCGGCCAGAACCTTGCGGTCGGCGGCGGGCAGCGGGCGTCCGCGCAGCACCAGGACGGCGTCCTCGCCGACCGGGACCTCTTCGACGGACTGGCCTTCCGACGCCTCTGGACTCGCCTGTCCCGGAGGATCCTCGGGACCCGAAGTGCCGCGTGGTCCCACGTGTGCGACCGCCTCTCTATCCATCGCGTACACGAGCGACGCGCTGTCTACTGGCTGCTGGTGGAGCAGGGTGACCGATTCCATCCCGAACGTCTCACGCAGCCGGGCCAGCAGTGCCTCGACCGCGCTCTGGCCGCCGAGGATGCTGCCCGTGAGCGCGGACAGGGTTTCGGCTTCGGCGGTGGCGCGGGCCGCGCGTCGCGACAGTCGGGCGGCCCGGTCCACGACGGCAGCCACGACCATCGCGACGGTGGCGAAGACGACCAGCGCGAGCACGTTGTTCGGCGAGGAGATGGTGAACTGGTGGATGGGCGGGATGAAGTAGTAGTTGAGCAGCACTGAGGCGATCAACGAGGCCACCAGCGCGGAGGTTACGCCGCCGAGCAGGGCCACGCCGACGACGGCGACCAGGAAGAGCAGGATGTCGCTGGTGAGATTCACCGTGCCCCGGGTCTGGCTGAGCAGGGCGGTCAGCACGAAGGGCGTGACCAGTCCGGCCAGCGGTCCGGCGATGCGGCGTCCGCGCGAGTGCAGCCTGCCGGGTACGGGCAGGCGGCGTCCGCGTCCGGACTGCTCGTGGGTGACCATGTGCACGTCGATGTCGCCGGAGAGTTCGACCGTGGTCTCGCCGATGCCGCGCCCGGTGAGCGAGCGCAGTAGTGCGCTGCGCCTGCTGGTGCCCAGGACCAGCTGGGTGGCGTTCTCGGCGCGGGCGAAGTCGAGCAGGGCGCGCGGGACATTGTCGCCCACGACGGAGTGGTAGCTGCCGCCCAGGCTCTCCACCAGGCGGCGCTGGGCCGCGAGCGCGGCCGGTGAGGCGTCGGCGAGGCCGTCGCTGCGAGCGACGTGGACGGCGAGGACTTCACCACCCGTCGCCCGGTCGGCGATGCGGGCGGCACGGCGGATCAGGGTCTCTCCTTCGTTTCCGCCGGTGAGCGCGACGACCACGCGCTCGCGGGTCTCCCAGACGCTCCCTATGCCGTGCTCGGCGCGATAGCGCTGCAGGCCCTCGTCGACCCGTCCGGCCAGCCAGAACAGGGCGAGCTCGCGCAGCGCGGTCAGATTGCCGACCCGGAAGTAGTGCGACAGCGCCGCGTCGACCTTCTCGGCCGCGTAGACGTTGCCGTGCGCCATCCGCCGGCGCAGACCCTCCGGCGCCATGTCGACCAGCTCGATCTGGTCGGCGCGCCGCACGACCTCGTCCGGCACGGTCTCCCGCTGCGGCACACCGGTGATCTTCTCGACCACGTCGTTGAGCGACTCCAGGTGCTGCACATTGACGGTCGTGATCACGTCGATACCCGCGTCCAGCAGCTCCAGCACGTCCTGCCAGCGCTTGGCATACCTGCCGCCCGGGATGTTGGTGTGGGCCAACTCGTCCACCAGGGCCACCTCGGGGCGCCGGGCCACCACCGCGTCCGTGTCCAGCTCGGTGAACTCCGTCCCGCGGTAGCTGCGGGTGAGGCGGGGCATGACTTCGAGCCGTTCGAGCCGCTCCTCGGTGCTCCTGCGCCCGTGGCACTCCACGAAGGCCACCACCACGTCGGTGCCTCGGTCGGCGCGGCGCCGGGCCTCGTCCAGCATGCGGTAGGTCTTCCCCACTCCGGGGGCCGCACCGAGGAAGACCTTCAGCCTGCCTCTTCCCCCGTTGCCGCGCGGATACGGGGGCGGCTGCTCGTGCTGGCGTACCAACGGAAGATCCTTTCCTGCCTGGCAGGTCGATTGGCCGTGGGAGCGGTTGCGGCTCGGCCGCACGGGACTGGTTGCCCCGTGCGGCCGAGCTGTCGAGCTGTTGGGCGGGGCTCTCTACATCGCGTCAGCCGAGCTGGGTGAGCGCGATGTTGAGCTGCAGGACATCGACCCGGGGCTCCCCGAGGAAGCCGAGGGTGCGGTCCTGGGTGTACTTCTTTACCAGCGCCTGCACCTGGTCCACGGTCAGGCCGCGTGCCTTGGCGACGCGGTTGACCTGGATGGCGGCGTAGGCCGGGCTGATGTCCGGGTCCAGCCCGGAGCCCGAGGAGGTGAGCGCGTCCGGCGGGACCTGGCTCTGCGACACACCGTCGAACTTGGCGATGTCGCTCTTGAGCTGGGTGTAGGTCGTGGCCAGGCCGGCGTCGTTGGTGCCCTTGTTGGTGCCTGCCGACGCGGTCGGGTCGTAGCCGTTGGCGCCGGCGGCCGAGGGACGGGACTGGAACAGCTTCGGGTCGGGGCTGACGGTCTTGCCGTCGGCCGAGGTGACCGTGAAGTTCTGTCCGATCAGGGACGAGCCGACGACCTTTCCGTTCGCCTTCACCAGCGAGCCGTTGGCCTGCTGGGAGAAGGCGACCTGGGAGATGCCGGTGATCGCCAGCGGGTACGCCAACCCGGTGAGGACGGTGAACAGCAGCAGCAGCCGCAGGCCCGTCAGGTGGTTCCGCACCGAGGTGGGAAGGGGTTTAGCCATGATGAGTCACACCACTTCTTTCAGTGCAGACCGGGGATGAACTGGACGATCAGGTCGATCGCCTTGATCCCGATGAAGGGCAGGATCAGGCCGCCGATGCCGTAGATCCCCAGGTTGCGCCGCAGCAACTGCTGGGCCGATGAGGGCTTGTAGCGCACGCCCCGCAGCGCGAGCGGGATCAGGCCGATGATGATCAGGGCGTTGAAGATGATCGCCGAGGTGATCGCCGACTTGGGGCTGTGCAGCGCCATGATGTTGAGCTGGTTCAGGCCCGGGTAGACGCTCGCGAACATCGCCGGGATGATCGCGAAGTACTTCGCGACGTCGTTGGCGATGGAGAAGGTCGTCAGTGCGCCGCGGGTGATCAGCAGTTGCTTGCCGATCTCGACGATCTCGATCAGCTTGGTGGGGTTGGAGTCCAGGTCCACCATGTTCCCGGCCTCCTTGGCGGCCGAGGTACCTGTGTTCATGGCCACGCCCACGTCCGCCTGCGCCAGCGCGGGGGCGTCGTTGGTGCCGTCGCCGGTCATCGCGACCAGCTTCCCGCCCTCCTGCTCCTTGCGGATCAGGGCCATCTTGTCCTCGGGCGTCGCCTCGGCCAGGAAGTCGTCGACCCCCGCCTCCTCGGCGATGGCCGCCGCCGTCAACGGGTTGTCACCCGTGATCATGACGGTCTTGATGCCCATCGCCCGCAGGTCCTCGAAGCGCTGCTTGATGCCGGGCTTGACGACGTCCTTGAGGTAGATCACACCCAGCACCTGGGCCGAGGCCGATCCGCGCTGCTCGGCGACCACCAGCGGGGTGCCGCCGAGGTTGGAGATGCGCTCCACGGCCAGGTCCAGCTCGGTGCCGGTCTCACCGCCGTTGTCACGCACCCACGCGGCCACCGAACCCGCCGCGCCCTTGCGGACAGCGTGCACGCCTGCGGCCTCGTCGAGGTCGACACCCGACATGCGGGTCTGGGCGGTGAACTCGATCCACGTCGCGTGCGACAACTCGCCCTGGTGCCGGGCCCGCAGCCCGTACTTCTCCTTCGCCAGCACGACGATGGAACGCCCCTCGGGCGTCTCGTCCGCCAGCGAGGAGAGCTGGGCGGCGTCAGCCAGTGCATCGGGGTCCACGTCGCCGACGGGCAGGAACTCGGCGGCCTGGCGGTTGCCGAAGGTGATCGTGCCGGTCTTGTCCAGCAGCAGCGTGGACACGTCGCCGGCCGCCTCGACCGCGCGCCCCGACATGGCCAGCACGTTGCGCTGCACCAGCCGGTCCATGCCCGCGATGCCGATCGCGGACAGCAGCGCACCGATCGTGGTCGGGATCAGCGCCACCAGCAGCGAGACCAGCACGATGATGGTCTGCTCGGCTCCGGCGTACTTGGCCATCGGCTGCAGGGTGACGACCGCGAGCAGGAAGACGATGGTCAGCGAGGCCAGCAGGATGTTCAGCGCGATCTCGTTGGGCGTCTTCTGCCGCGCTGCGCCCTCGACCAGGGCGATCATGCGGTCGATGAAGGTCTTGCCGGGCTCCGAGGTGATCTTCACGACGATGCGGTCCGACAGCACCTTGGTGCCGCCGGTCACCGCCGAGCGGTCACCGCCGGACTCGCGGATCACCGGCGCGGACTCGCCGGTGATCGCCGACTCGTCCACGCTCGCGACACCCTCGACCACATCCCCGTCACCGGGGATCACCTGGCCGGCCTCCACGATCACGAAGTCGCCGAGCTTCAGCTCCGCTGCCGGGATCTCCTCCTCGGCCGGGTTCGTGCTGCCGTAGGTCCAGGAGCCGACGACGCGCCTGGCGACGGTGTCGGTCTTGGTGCGGCGCAAGGTGTCGGCCTGCGCCTTGCCGCGGCCCTCGGCGACGGCCTCGGCCAGGTTGGCGAACACCACGGTCAGCCACAGCCACACAGTGATCACCCAGGCGAACACGCTGGGCTTCTCGATCGCCGAGATCGTCGTCAGCACGGAGCCGATCTCGACCACGAACATGACCGGGCTCTTGATCATGACCCGCGGGTCGAGCTTCTTGACCGCGTCGGGGAAGGAGGTGAGCAGCTGCTTGGGGTCGAGCAGGCCCGCGGAGAGCCGGTGCTCGATCTCACCCGCCTGCTGCGGGGTCTCCGGCGGGGCCGCCGGAGTCTTGAGGATGGGGGTGGACATCAGTGGAGACCCTCCGCGAGCGGCCCGAGTGCCAGGGCCGGGAAGTAGGTGAGCCCGACGACGATGAGGATCACGCCGGAGAGCATGCCCACGAACAGCGGGCTGGTGGTTTTGAGCGTTCCGGTGGATTCCGGGATCGGAGTCTGCCGAGCCAGGGAGCCGGCCAGGGCCAGCACGAACACCATCGGTAGGAACCGGCCGAACAGCATGGCCAGGCCGATCGCGGTCTGCCAGTGCGGGCTGGTCACCGTGATGCCGGCGAACGCGGAGCCGTTGTTGTTCGCCGCCGAGGTGAAGGTGTAGAGAACCTCGGAGAATCCGTGCGGCCCGGTGTTGGCCATCCCGCCGCCGTGACCCGCCTTCAGCGACATCGCCAACCCGGTACCGCAGAGCACGATCGCCGGGGTGGTCAGGATGTAGAGGGAGGCGAACTTCATCTCCCGCGCGCCCAGCTTCTTGCCCAGGTACTCGGGGGTGCGGCCGACCATCAGACCGGCCACGAAGACCGTGACGATGGCCAGGATCAGGATCCCGTAGAGGCCCGAGCCGGTGCCGCCCGGCGCGATCTCACCGAACATCATGTTGAGGATCGCGGTACCGCCACCCAGTGGCGTGAACGAGTCGTGCATCGAGTTGACCGCGCCCGTGGACGTCAACGTGGTCGACGCGGCGAACAGCGAGGAGCCTGGGATTCCGAAGCGGACTTCCTTGCCCTCCATCGCCGCACCGGCGATGTGGGAGGCGATGCCGGAGTTCTGGTGCTCGAAGAACGTGATCAGCGAGGCCGACGCCACCCAGTACAGGCCCATCACCGAGAGGATGGTGTAGCCCTGCTTGTTGCTGCCGACCATCTTCCCGAAGGTGCGGCACAGCGCGAACGAGATCACCAGCAGGAGGTAGATCTCCATCAGGTTGGTGAACGGGTTCGGGTTCTCGAAGGGGTGCGCGGAGTTGGCGTTGTAGAAGCCACCGCCGTTTGTACCGAGTTCCTTGATCGCCTCCTGAGAGGCCACCGGACCGCCCGGGATGCTCTGCGAGCCGCCGCTGAGCGTGGTGTACAGGTGCGCGACGTGCAGGTTTTCCACCATGCCGCCGGCCACGAAGACCAGCGCGAAGACGATCGAGATCGGCAGCAGCACGCGCAGCACGATGCGGGTCAGGTCGACCCAGAAGTTGCCCAGCCGGTCGGTCTTGTTGCGAGTGAAACCCCGGATCAGGGCAGCCACCACGGCGATGCCCACCGCGGCCGAGGCGAAGTTCTGCACCGCCAGGCCGGCCATCTGCACGAGGTGGCCCATCGTCGACTCACCGGAGTACGACTGCCAGTTGGTGTTCGTCACGAACGACGCCGCGGTGTTCCACGCCATCGCCGGGGTGACGGCGGGGAAGCCCAGCGAGAGCCACAGGTGCTCCTGCAGCCGCTGGAATCCGTAGAGGAAGAGGACCGAGATGAAGGAGAAGGCCAGAACACTGCGCAGGTACGAGGACCAGGTCTGCTCGGCGTCGCCGTCGACTCCGATCAGCTTGTAGATGCCGCGCTCGACCCGGAGGTGTTTTCTGGAGGTGAGCGTGTGGGCGATGAAGTCACCCAGTGGTCGGTAGGACAGCGCGAGCGCGCCGACCAGAGCCAGGGCCTGCAGGAAGCCCGCAAGAGTAGCGTTCATGTCAGAACTTCTCCGGGAGGATCAGAGCCACGATCAGGTAGGCAACGAGGGCGATCGAGACGATCAGGCCCACGATGTTGTCAACGCTCATCGCGACACCCCCGGGTTCGACGGGAGGGCGGGCGTCAGGGTGGAGAGCTGGGAGGCAGTCACAGCTTCTCCACCCCCTTGACGATCAGGGCGAGGACGGCGAACACAAGGATCGTCACCCCGACGAAGAGCACGTCGAGCATGAGGTTGCACCCCAGGGGTCGAGTGGTTCCGATCCGCCCGGGGGGACTCCCGAACGGCACCGGGAGAACCGGCAACGCCTAGAGAACCGCACGTCAGCCCTTCGGACGATGTCTGTTAACGCCCCTCTGGCGGCCGGTGCGGGAACCTTGACACGGTCTTTACGAGAGGTCACGGGCCGGACACGGTCTTCGTATGCCAACTACGCGCCGCTGCCGCCCAGCTGCGCCACCAGCGGCGGGGCCAATCGTCGGACCGGGCAGACGGCGCGGCTTCGGCGAGTGCGCCGGGTGGGTTACTGAGCTGCCGGACGTGCCCGGTGCGTCTCCTCGCCAATATCGCGTTAAGGCAGGTCATGGGCCTGTCGACGGCTATTGAACCGGGTTGGAGTGGGGCCTACGCTTTTTTGGCCGGACCGTGCACCGTCGCACCGGTCGGCACGAGGGAGTGCGCCATGAGCGTGGTCATCCCAGTTCTGCTGTACATCTGCCTGGTCGGCGCCTTCGTCCTGGTCCCACGGGCCGGTCCGTGGAAGGCCCGCCGCCGCTGCAAGGAGACCGCTTCGGGTCTGCTGGAGACCTACGGCTTCACCGCCGACCCGCAGGCGGGGCCGGAGCTGGTCCCCTGGTCTGCTCCACCCTTCCACTACGGACGGCGGGTACAGGTACTCGACGCGGTACGCGGAGCCTTCGCCGGGCTGACCGCCGAGGTCTTCGGCTACACCTGCCGGGAGAACGGCACCGCCCACTGGTACGGCGTCGCAGTCGTGCACCTGCCCCGGCAGCTGCCGCCGCTGGAGGTACACCACGATCAGGTGTTCGCCTCGACCGCGGTGTACTACGTCCCCGCCTACCCGCAGCGGCCGACGGAGATGGAGGAGTTCGACGCCGCCTACCGGACCTCGACTCCGGATGACGCGCTGGCCGACCGCCTGATCGGCCCGGTCTTCGCACGGGTACTGCTGACCGCCGCCGAGCCCTTCGACTGGCGGGTCGAGGGCGACCTGCTCGTGGTGACCCGGCGCGACGGCTTCACGTCGAGTGCCGCGCTGGTCAGTTGCTGCCTGGCCGCGGTGCACGCCCTCTCGCCGGTGCTGGACCTGGATCCGGACGTTTTCGACGCCCCACGGTCGAGCACGTCCGGGCTCGGCGCCTGAACAAGGACAGGTGATAGGTGATGGCTGCACGATGGAACCGGGACCGGCTGGCCCTGGCCGGAGCACTGCTGGCGCCACCCGCCGCAGCTGCGCTGCTCATCCCCTTCCGCAGCACCCTGCCGGGCGCGGACGCGGCACTGATCCTGGTCGTGGTGGTGGTCGCGGTGGCGGCGAACGGGGACCGGCTGGCCGGGGTACTGGCCTCGCTGTCGGCCGGCGTCTGGTTCGACTTCTTCCTGACCCGACCCTACGAACACTTCACGATCACCAGCAGTGCCGACATCCGAACCACCGTCCTGCTACTGGTCGTCGGCCTCGCGGTGACCGAACTCGCGGTGCGCGGAAGGAAGTTGCGCCGGATCGTACACAGCGGGAACGAGCACGCGGCCGGGGTGCGCACGACCGCGGAACTGGTCGCCTCCGGGGCCGGCGAGAGTGCGGTGATCGACCAGGTCGCCGTCCAGCTCACTGAACTGCTGGCGCTGCGCGGCTGCCGCTTCCACAGCGGCCACCGGGAGGGGTTCCCACCCCTGCTGCGGCCGGACGGCAGCGTGCTCTGGGGCGCGGCACGTTGGGACGTGGAGAACCTGGGGCTGGCCGCCGACGAAATCGAACTGCCCACCCGCTGCCGGGGGGAGACGTTCGGCCGCTTCATGCTGCTGCCGACCCCCGGCACAGCGCCGTCCCTTGCGGCACGAAAGGCCGCCGTGGTCCTGGCCGACCTGGTCGGCGCGATGCTGGCGGCCGACGCCGCGCTGGAGCAGCCCGCGCCCGGCTGAGCGAGCCACCCGCACGGTTTCTCCTCGGACTCTGGACACGACGCGGCCCATGCCGCGTCAATACGGCGGCAAGATTGGGCGCCTACGTGTTGGGAGCGCGTCAGGAGGGGCTGTTCAGGTCGGGGACCAGCGCTTTCATATGTCCCGGGCGGCGGTAGGACGCCGCCCGGACATCTGAGAGGGCTCCTATGAGTGTGGACAATCTGGTCGGGCTGCCCGTCGCGGGCGGCCTGGTCGGTTACCTGGTGCTGGCCATCCGCTTTCCGGAGAAGTTCTGATGACCGCGCAGGCGCCGGTTCGGGCGTCCTCCGGCGGGTCGGGACCCAAGCGCACCCAACCCCCTGATACCAACTCCCCTGCAAAGGGCCGCGCCTACCGGGTCGGCGCGGGCGCGCTGAGGCCGGGACAGTTGTGGCGGGCGCTGCCCGAGGCGCTGCGCAAGCTCAACCCGGTGTCGCTGGTGCGCAATCCGGTCATGTTCGTCACCGAAGTCGGCGCGGCACTGACCACCGGCCTCACGATCGCCACGCCCACCCTCTTCGGCTGGCTGATCACCGCCTGGCTCTGGTTGACCGTTGTGTTCGCCAATCTCGCCGAGGCGGTAGCCGAGAGCCGGGGAAGGGCCCAGGCCGACTCGCTGCGCCGGACCCGACAGCAGACCAACGCCCGCAGGCTGGCCGGCTGGTCGGAGAGCCGCACGGACCTTCCGCAGAGCGAGGAGGAGGTGTCCGCCGCCGAACTGCAACGCGGAGACTTCGTGGTGGTGGAGGCCGGCGGGGTGATCCCCGGGGACGGCGACGTCGTCCAGGGTGTTGCCAGCGTCGACGAGTCGGCGATTACCGGGGAGTCGGCACCGGTGATCCGCGAGTCCGGCGGCGACCGATGCGCGGTGACCGGCGGCACCCGGGTCCTGTCCGACCGGATCATCGTACGGATCACCCAGCAGCCCGGGATGAGCTTCCTGGACCGCATGATTTCCCTGGTCGAGGGCGCGAAGCGGCAGAAGACCCCCAACGAGCTGGCACTCAACCTGCTGCTGGTCGCGCTGACCTTCATCTTCCTGATGGCGACGGTCACCCTCCAACCGATGGCGATCTTCTCCAAGCAGGTGATGGCCGCCGCCCCGGACACCCCCGCGATCAGCGGCAACGGCGTCACCGGGATCGTCCTCGTCTCCCTGCTGGTGTGTCTGATCCCCACCACCATCGGGGCGTTGCTCTCGGCGATCGGAATCGCCGGCATGGACCGGATGGTGCAACGCAACGTCCTGGCGATGTCGGGACGCGCGGTCGAGGCGGCCGGCGACGTGCACACCCTGCTGCTCGACAAGACCGGCACCATCACCTTCGGCAACCGGCAGGCCGCCGGATTCCTTCCGGTCGGCGGCACAGTCGAGGAGGCGCTCGCCTCCGCAGCTCTGCTGTCCAGCCTCGCCGACGAGACACCCGAGGGCCGCTCAGTGGTCGAGTACGCCCGCGAGCACTACGGACTCACCTCCGAGGTCCAGCAGGGCGCGCAGTGGGTGCCCTTCTCCGCCACCACCCGAATGTCGGGCGTCGACCTCATCCACCCCATGGGCCGCAGCCTGCGTAAGGGCGCGGCTGCGGCAGTCGCCGCCTGGGTGCGCGAGCACGGCGGCACCGTCCCGAACGGTCTCGACGCGGTCGTCGACTCGGTCTCCACCTCGGGCGGCACACCGTTGGCCGTGGCCGAGGCGATGGACGGACGCGCCCGGGTACTGGGCGTCATCCACCTCAAGGACGTCGTCAAGCCCGGCCTTCGCGAGCGCTTCGACCAGCTGCGTGCCATGGGTATCAAGACCGTCATGATCACGGGCGACAACCCGGCGACAGCCGCCGCCATCGCCGAGGAGGCGGGAGTCGACGACTTCCTCGCCGAGGCGACTCCGGAGCAGAAGCTCGCACTGATCAAGGAGGAGCAGGAGGGCGGCAAGCTGGTCGCGATGACCGGCGACGGCACCAACGACGCCCCCGCGCTGGCGCAGGCGGACGTCGGTGTGGCCATGAACACCGGTACCTCGGCCGCCAAGGAGGCCGGGAACATGGTGGACCTGGACTCCAACCCCACCAAAATCATCGAGATCGTGGAGATCGGCAAACAACTGCTGATCACCCGCGGCGCACTGACAGCCTTCTCGATCACCAACGACATCGCCAAGTACTTCGCGATCCTCCCCGCGATGTTCGCAGGGGTCTACCCAGCGCTGGGCCGGCTGAACATGATGCACCTGCACTCGCCGCTGTCCGCGATCCTCTCGGCCGTGATCTTCAACGCCGTGGTCATCGTGGCACTGATCCCGCTCGCCCTGCGCGGCGTGCGCTACCGGCCCAGCAGCGCATCCGCCCTGCTGACACGCAACCTGTGGGTCTACGGCCTCGGCGGCGTCGTCGCACCGTTCCTGGCGATCAAGTTCATCGACTTCGCCATCGTCCAGTTCATCCCGGGGATCTGATCATGCGTCGCACTCCGCACTGGGCCGCCCAGCACCTCGCCGCTGTTCGCGTCGTCCTGGTACTCACCGTCGTGGTGGGCCTGCTCTACCCGCTCGCCATGACCGCGTTCGCCCAACTGCCCGACTTCCGGCACCAGGCGCACGGCTCGCTGGTCACTGCGCAGGGCAGGGCCGTCGGCAGCAGCCTCATCGGCCAGAACTTCACCGACGCCAAGGGCAATCCGCTGATCCAGTACTTCCAGCCGCGCCCCTCGGCCGCCGGCAACGGGTACGACCCCACCGCCAGCGGGGCGAGCAACCTCGGCCCCGAGAGCGTGGTCGACCAGCTCCCGACCGCCGGGCAACCGAACTCGGGCAAGCCCAGCCTGCTCACCCAGGTCTGCGCCCGCAGCCTCGCCGTGGGCCAACTGGAGCACGTCGACGGGTCACGCCCCTACTGCACCCCGGACGGGGTCGGCGCCGTACTCGGCGTCTACCGCTCCGGCGGGCTCACCGGGGCCGTCACCCGGGTGGTCAGCCTCAACCAGGCCTGTCCCACCAAACCGTTCCTGACCAGCTATCAGGGCGTGGCCGTCCAGTGCGCCAAGCCGACCGAGGACTACAGCGCCGCGCTGACCGTCCCGGTCCGCGGCAACGCCCCGGCCAACCCGGTCGTCCCCCCGGACGCGGTCACCGCCAGCGCCAGCGGCCTCGACCCACAGATCGGCCCCGCCTACGCCCGGCTCCAGGCAGCCCGCGTCGCCAACGCACGCGGCATGCGCGTCGCCGACGTACTGAAACTGGTCAGCCAGTACACCACCGGCCGCGCCCTTGGCGTGCTCGGCGAACCCGGCGTCAACGTCCTGGAACTCAATCTCGCGCTGGACCGCAGCCACCCCTACCCCGCCAAGGAGGCGTGACCATGTCCGGATGGCTGCAAGCCCTGCTCGTCCTCACCGTCCTGGTCGTCGTGCACGTACCGCTCGGCGACTACATGGCGAGGACCCTGGACGGCGGCTCCCACTGGAGAGCCGAACGCCTGCTCTACCGCCTCTGCGGCATCGACGCCGACCGCGAGCAGGACTGGAAGCACTACTTCACCGCGCTCATCGCCTTCAGCCTGATGAGCATCCTCGCCCTGTTCGGCCTGTTCACCTGCCAGCAGTGGTTGCCCTGGTCGCTCGGCCACGGCGGCATGCCCTGGCAGCTGGCCCTGAACACCGCCGTCAGTTTCACCACCAACACAAGCTGGCAGAACTACGCCGGCGAGACCACCACCGGCCACCTCGCGGTGATGGCAGGACTCGGCGTGCAGGCCTTCGCCTCGGCGGCGGTCGGCATGTGCGTCGGCCTCGCCCTGATCCGCGGCCTGGTCCGGCGCAGCACCGGCGACCTGGGCAACTTCTGGGTCGACCTGTTCCGCTGCATTCTGCGGGTACTGCTGCCGCTGGCCGTCGTCTCCGGCATCGTGCTCATCGGCCTGGGCGTCGAGCAGAGCCTGCACGGCGCGCAGACCCTCACCACCGTGACCGGTACCAAGCAGACCCTCATCGGCGGCCCGGTCGGCTCCTGGGAGCCCATCAAACTGCTCTCCGGCGACGGCGGCGGCTTCTTCAACGCCAGCAGCGCGCATCCGTTCGAGAACCCCTCGACGTGGAGCACCGCCCTGGAGATCCTGCTGATGCTGCTGGTGCCCACAGCCTTCATCCGCACCTTCGGCCGCATGGTCGGCAGCCTCAAGCAGAGCTGGACCCTGCTCACCGTCGTCGGCATCCTCTTCGGCCTGCTGCTCGCGGCGGGCACGATCGCGCAGAGCGCCCACACCGGCACCGTCACCGCCGCCGTCGGCGGCCAGTACGAAGGCACCGACACCCGCATCGGCATCAACGGCAGCACCCTGTTCGGCGTCTCCGCCACCGGCTCCGCCGACGGCGCGGGCGCGGCCTCGTACGACAGCTTCTCCAGCATGGGCGGCGGGGTACTGCTGGCCGCGATGATGCTCGGCGAGGTCAGCCCCGGCGGCACCGGCAGTGGGCTCTACGGGCTGCTGATCGCTGTGCTGCTGGCGGTCTTCGTCGGCGGGCTCATGGTCGGCCGCACCCCGGAGTACCTCCGCAAGCGCATCGGCTTCACCGAGATGCGCTACGTGGTCTGCTACGCGCTGGTGGCCCCGACGCTGATCCTGGTGTTCAGCGCGCTGGCGATCGCACTGCCGCAGGGCCGCTCCGCGATGGGCAACCCGGGCGCACACGGCCTCACCGAGATCATCTACGCCTTCACCAGCAACGTGCAGAGCAACGGCAGTTCCATGGGCGGCCTGAGCGGCAACACCCGTTCTACAACCTCACCATGGCCGCCGCGATGTTCATCGGCCGCTACCTGCCAATGGCCTTCGTCCTGGCCCTGGCCGGACAACTCGCCAGGCAACGGCCGGGCGCGGTCACGGTGGGCACGCTGCGCCCCTACGGCGTGAACTTCGTCGCCCTGGCCAGCGGCGCCGCGCTGGTTCTGGCCCTGCTCAACTTCCTGCCCGCTCTCTCCCTCGGCCCGCTGGCCGACGGTCTGCACTGACGGCACCACATGCTGTTCCGGCGCCGGGTCCGAGCAGTTGAGGACTCGGCGCCGGAACCAAGCGGATCGGGGGTAGGTGCGGGTGCGGGCTCGTCGCCGGGTCGATCAGCGGCGGAACTCGGTGAGTCGGGGGCGGACGCCGAGCAGGCAGAGGAGCAGGACGAGCGCGGCGCAGCCGGCCATTGCCGGGGTGCGGAGGTCGAGTTCGGTGGTGCCGTCGTGGGCGGCGGCGGTGTAGGCGTCGGAGTTGATGGTGATGAGCTTCTGCAGGGCTGCGTCGTGGGCGGCGAAGTCGGCGTTGGAGCCGCCCGGGGCCAGGCTGGTGCCGTAGGCGATGGCGTCCTGCAACCGTCCCTGCTCGACCAGGGCGCGGATGCTGCGGTCGTCGCGCTGGTAGGCCTGGTACGCCGTCAGGGTCTGCTCGGCTGCGGCCCGTTCACCGGTGAAGGTGATGTTGCGGAACTCGTCGCCGTAGAAGCCGCCGAAGCGCACGTCCTTGTGGTCGGCCTGGTAGGCCGTCACGGCGGAGGCCAGCTCGGCGTCGTAGGTACTGATGGTGACCCCGGGCAGGGAGGCGATGCGCACCGAGGCGGCCTCGAAGGCGTCCTGGTACTGCGGGGCGCGGTCGTGGTCGAGCAGGTAGCGGCTCTCGTCCGCGTTGGCGTCGTAGGCCACGGCCCGGGCGCGGGTGAGGGCGACCACCGAGTCGAAGGCGTCGCGTCGCGCCACCCGCAAGTGCTCGCGTTCGTCCGGCATGAGCGTTCCGGCCATCGCCACCAGGACGATTGCGAGCAGCGTCGCCGCCGCCAGCGGAGGGTTGATGATCCTGCGGAACCGGCGCGCCAGCCAGAGCTGCAGGCCTAGCAGGGACAGCAGCAGGGCCGCGCCGAGCAGAGCCGCCCACCACTCGGCCGTGCCCAGGGCGGAGCGCTCGCCGGCGTAGGTGCGGTTGAAGGCGTCGTTGTTGGCCTGCACCAGGCGGTCCGCGGCGGGCAGCAGCGTGGTCCGCATCAGGTCGGTGGCCTGCCGGTACAGCGCCAGCGCGGTCGGATCAGGGTGCCCGGCACCCGCGTGGGACCGGTCGTTGAGTTCCATGGCCCGCGCGGCCAGGTCCTGGTAGCTGCCCATGCCGTCCAGCACGGCAGCAAGGGCCTGCTGCACCGTCACATCGCCTGCGGCAGCCAGGGTGGCGTGCTGCAGGTCGCGGTCCGCGCTGGTGCGGTCGGCGGCGTACTGGGACAGGGCAGTGGAACGCTGGCCGGTCAGTTGCGGGTTGTCGCCGAACATCAGCAGGTTGGCGGTCTGCGCGTCCAGGTCGGTCAGCGACTGGTAGAGGCCGGTGGCGTCGACGACCTGCGGTGCCTGCTGGGCGGTCACCGTGGACCAGGTGCTCCTTGCCTGCAGAGCGGTGTTGAGGACAACAGCCCCCAGGACCGTCGTGACCAGCAGGCACCCGACGGTGAAGAGCCTCAACCGCGAGGGGACGTCCCTGGGTCGCAGCCATCGAGGCAGCCGATCCGCAGCGAAGCCGAGTCGGCCGGAGCCGCGCGGCGGGCGCCGGGCACCTCCCCCAGAAGAAGGTCCCCCACTGCCCTGCCCGCCGCGCGGACGTGACCCTCCTGGCCCCTCCTCCGGGTCCAGGAGATCCGCCCCGGCCACACCTGGTCTACGCTCGCCGACCGTCGACATCTTCCCGCACTGCCCTTTCCGCGGGCCGTCCTGTCACGGATGGGCCCGTGCCGTCCGGTCCCCCACGAACCGGAACTGCGATCGGGAAGCAGTGCTACGCCGACGGTCATGCCGTGTGGTGGGCTGCAGTACCCCACCGCCTGCCCACCACTGCGCATCCCAGGTGGCCCGTGCGGCCCCCCGACGGACACTCTGCAGGACGGGTCCGCGCCCCAGAATGGGCCCTGACGCCGTCCTGACGCGGCGGGGGTGGATCTTGACGCATCCTTGGCGGGCTGGAGACGGCCAAAGTGCCACGACGAGTCCGGAGCCTCGCGCGACACCGCTGCTGCCGCGCACACTGGATGCAGGCAACCCCTTCGCCGGGAAGCCGAAGGGAGAGAATGAGATGGGCCTCGTCGCAGTCGCGGTGCCTGTCCTGTTCCTGGCCGTCGGCGGCGCTGTCGCCTACCTGGCCGGGGCTGCCGGGCTGGCCGAGACCCGCCGCCTGCGCCAGGTCGGGATCGAGACCTGGGCCCTGGTCAAGCAGCGCCCGGTTCAGCCTGGGGACCAGACCGGCCGCTCCGCGCCGCTGCTGCAGTTCGCCACGGAGCAGGGCCTGGTGATGGAGGTCTTCTCGCCGGTCCGCTCCACCCGCTCCGGTCCGCTGGTCGACGAGCAGCACGTGCAGGTGACCTACGACCCCGCCGATCCCCGGTGTGTGCTGGTCCACGGCCGCGAACGACGCGGCATCGAGTACGCCTTCCTCGGCCTCGGAGCCTGCGTGGTGCTGACCGCGCTGACCCTTTTCGTCGCCGGGGCCTGAACGTCGCCGTCTTCGAACGGCTGGCTAAGGACGCGCCAAGGATCGGGCCGCAGGCGTATGGGCCGCGCCAGGAAGCGCGCGTCGGTCTTGCCTCCGGACGGCGCCAGGCGCTGGGATGGCTCTCATGGGCCTTGACGTCAGCAGCACCGAGCGCGCCGTGACGGCGCCGTGCTGCCCGGCCCCGCCGGAGCACTCCGGCCTGCGCCACGAGGACCAGCCGCCTCATCCGAGGTCCGCTCGTCCTCGCCTCCCCGCAACCATGCGCTGACCCGCGCCCCTTCACCGCACGTCCGACGCCGCTGATGCGGTTGCCGGGCGTGCCCTCCTGGTTTCCACCTCCGGATCCGGCCATGCACCGACGTGCCCGGATCCCTGTACCGAATGGACTCATCGTGACTTCCGACGACCTGCCCTTCGCCAACCGCACCGCACTGGTCACCGGTGCCACCGAGGGAATCGGCTACCAGACCGCGCTGCGCCTGGCCATGGGCGGCGCCCGAGTGATCGTGCACGGCCCCAGCATGGAGAGCTCCGCCAAGGCGGTCGAACGCCTGGTCGCGGCCGGAGCGCCGGCCGTGGGCCTGGAGCTGGCCGTGGCCGACTTCGCGCACCTGGACCAGGTACGCGAGTTGGCCGAGCGGCTCGCCAATCAGCACGAGAAGCTGGACCTGCTGGTGCTCAACGCCGGCGTCATCGCACCCGAGCGCCGCACCCTGACCGGCGAGGGCAACGAGCTCTGCTTCCAGGTCAACTACCTCGCCCCGTACCTGCTGACCCGGCTGCTGGAGCGGCCCCTCGCCCGTAGCGCCGACAGCCGCATCGTGGCCCTGAGCTCCAGCCTGCACCGGACCGCCAACATCGACTGGACCGACCTCACCCGCGCCAAGCGCTACTCCCGCATCTCCGCCTACGGGCAGTCCAAGCTGGCGCTGACCACGTTCATCACCGAGCTCGCCCGCTGGCTCCCGGAAGGGCACACCGCGATCACCGTGCACCCAGGCGTTGCCGAGACCGCGATCCGCCCCCTGTACGGGACCTCCGGACGCCCCGCGGCGGAGATCGCCGAGACCGTCGTCACGCTGTGCTCGCCCGCGACCCGGGTGGTCAACGGCGCGTACTACGACCAGCTGACCCCGAGCGCCCCCGGCGCCCAGGTCGCCGAGAAGCGCTCGGTCGACCGCCTGCTCAAGCTCAGCGAGCGGCTCGTCCAGCGTGTGCCCCAGACGGCCTGACTGTGCGTCACACCGCCTTCCACCGCCACATCACGAAGAGGAATCCATGTCCAAGCGCGCCCGGAAGAAGCACGACCGCCGCAAGAAGAACGGCAACCACGGCGGGCGCCCCGGTGCCTGACTGACGATCGACGACAGGCGCGAGATGCCCGGACCGGAGAACCTCCGGTCCGGGCATCTCCGTAAGCGGGTCAGTTCAGATAGCCGATCCCGGCGTGGCAGTGCCCGCCGGCGCCGATGGGCTGCGGGCGCTCCGGAAGTTCGGCGGGCGGCACGATGAGCACCTCGCACGCGGCATGGGCCCAGCAGTACCTGGCGACCGTCCCGTGCACGACGTGCTGCAGCCTCGCGTGACGGCCGCTGCCGACGATCAGCAGGTCGTCCGGTTGGTCTGCCGTGGTCACCAGAGCGCGCCCCGGCTCGGCCCGCAGCACCCTCGGCTGGATCCGGACGCCCTCCGGGTAGCCGTCGAAGGTCAGCTCGAAGGCGGTGTCCAGGCGCTGACGTGCGGCGTACTCCAACTCCGAGAGCGGGCGCAGGCTGTCGCCGTCCGACGCCATCCAGGCGATCACAGGGACGAGCAGTGCGTCGCGCTTGCGGGCCTCCTGCACCGCGCGGTGCACGACCGCGAGGCTGCTGTACGACCCGTCGACTCCGACGATGACTCTGGCGCCGTCGATCATGGCAGTTCGCTTCCTTCCACTGGTCAGGCTCCAGCCGACCGCTCGGATCCGGGGGTTCTCCCCCTGATTGGATCCCCTGCCGGGACCCCTGGAAGCGATCATTGACGCAGCGGGTACGCCGCAACGGCACTCCTTGACGCATGTTTGACAGCCAGGGCCCCCGGTAGACGCATTCATGGGGAGCCCTGGGATCCCAGAGCTCCCGTGCCGGCGACTGCGCCTGGTATCAACGGGCGAACTTCTCGATCGCCGCCGGGGTGACCGGGGTGAAGAAGTTGACGAGGTTGCCGTCTGGGTCGCGGAACAGCAGCGACCGGTTGCCCCAGGGCATTGTGGTGGGCTCTTTGACGAAGTCAGTGACGAAGCCGGTCAGGTTCTCGTGCACGCGGTCCACGTCGTCGACGACGAACTCAATGATCACGCTGTGGTTGTCGGCCGGGTGGGAGGAGCCCGGCGCGAACAGCGGGACGGTGCGGGTGCTGGCGATGGCGAGGGTGGCGCTGGGGGTCTTGAGTTCGGCGAAGTCCTCGGTGGACCAGGTCGCTGGCACCCCGGTGGCCTTCTCGTAGAACTCGACGAGTCGTGCGACGTCGCCGGTGATGACCCGGATCGAGACGAAGTCCATGGTGTTCTCCCTAGATTCGTGGAGTCGTTGCCCTTCGCACGCTAGAACAGATAGTGGACAGAATCGGTCCAGTATTCGCGTTAGGCTCGGAACATGTCTCGACCCACCGGCCGTGTGCTCACCCTCCTGGAGCTGCTGCAGTCGGGCGGCACCCGGACGATGGCCGAACTCGCCGACCGGCTCGGCGTCGACGGACGCACCGTGCGGCGGTATGTGGACCAGCTGATCGACCTCGACGTGCCCGTCGAGGCGGTCCGCGGCCGCTACGGCGGCTACCGCCTCGCCCCCGGCTACCGCATGCCTCCACTCATGTTCAGCGACGACGAGGCACTCGCCGTGCTGCTCGGCCTGGTCGCCGGCCGCCGAGCGGGGTTGATGACGACGACAGCCACCGCGAGCGAGACGGCAGCGGCCAAAATCCGGCGGGTGCTGCCCGAGCGCCTCGCCCGCCGGCTCGCCACGGTCCTGGAATCCCTCGCCTTCACGGAACCGCCGGGCGAGTTCGCCACCCCTGACGCCGGGGTCCTGCTCACCATCGCCGATGCGGTACGTCACCGCCGACCGGTCTCGATCAGGTACACCGACCGAGACGGTCGGCGCAGCCAACGCACGCTGCACCCGTACGGGGTTGTCGCCCATTCGGGCCGGTGGTACGTCACCGGCACGGACCCCGAGATCAGCGAGGACCGGACCTTCCGACTCGACCGCATCACAGACGCGAGGACCCTGCCCGGGTCGTTCGAGGCACTCGCCGGACTGGACCCGGCGCAGCGTGTCCTGGAAGGGTTCGCCACGGCGGCGTACCGGCACGAGGTGACCTTGCGGATCCACGGGACGGTCGAGCAGATCCGCGCCCGTTTTCCCGCCAGCGTCGCGAGCGTGCAGGAGCCCGCGACTGCGGCAGGCGCGGATCCCGCGACCGAGCGCTGGCTGCTCGTCGAACTACGGGCGGAACGGCTCGACTGGCTGCCTCCGCTGCTCGCCTCCCTCGACCGGCCGTTCGTCATCGAGCGCCCCGACGAGCTGCGCGACCTCGTCATCGCGCTCGCGGACCGCCTCGCGACCTGCGCCCGCCAAGCCTGACAACTGAGACGGCGTCCTCAGGCGCACAGCAATCAGGCGCGGCCGCCGGCTGGGCCGGCCGGCCCACGACCTGACGTGGTCCGTTCCCGTCACAGGGCCGGCGCCGAGGACTGACCGGCGACCCAGTCCGAGACCTCGCTCCGGGTCGGTGGGTCGGCGCCCTCGCGGGTGCAGGTGAGGGCGGCGGCGTGGCTGGCGAGGAACAACGCCCGGACGAGTTCCGGGCGCGGGTTGGCCGTGGCAGTCGCGGCCCGCAGTCTCGTTCGCGCGCGGGGCCCGTCCGACCTCCGGGCGCCCCCGCCCAGCATCCCGGCCCGGAGCAGCCCGCTGATCAGTCCCGCCATGAAGGCGTCACCGGCTCCCACGGTGTCGTTGACCTCGACGGGCATCGCCGGCAGGTCGTACCGGCCCTGCCGCCACCACGCCTGCGCACCGCCGGCGCCGAGGGTGAGCACCACCAGCGAGGGTCCGCTCCGGGCCCAGCGGAAGGCCATCCTGCGGATGTCCCGGTCGGGGTAGAGCCACTCGAGGTCCTCCTGACTGGCCTTCACCACATCGCTGGCGGAGACGAGATGCTCGATGCGGGGACGCTCCTCGTCGGGGGATCCGAGCAGCGCGGGGCGAAGGTTCGGGTCGTAGGAGACCGTCGACCTGCCGCGTGCGGCGTCGACGGCCGCGAGCACCTGGTCGGCGCCGGGAGCGAGGGTCGCCGCGATCGACCCGGTGTGGAGGTGGCCGGTCGCACCGCTGCGGGCCACCTCCACCACAGCGGGCGGCAGGTCCCAGGAGATGTCGAAGTCGTACGTCGCCACGCCGCGGCGGTCCAGACAGGCGGTGGCGCTGGACGTCGGGGCGTCGACCACCGACCCTTCCGTCAGCAGCACGCCGCTGCCGCGGAGGTGGGACTGCAGCTCCTGGCCCAAGCCGTCGCGGCCGACCCGGGTCGCCAGTTGCACCGGATGGTCGAGCCGGGCCAAGCCCAGAGCCACGTTCGCCGGGCTCCCGCCGGGACGACAGCGGCGGGGCCCGGACGGGCCGGCCAGGATGTCGGTGAGTGCCTCGCCGATGACGAGCGTCGGGGCTTCAGGTGTCGGCATGTGGTGTGACTCCGGGAGAGGTGTGACTCCGTCAGAGGAAAGGGCCGGTCAGGGGACGACGAGGATCTTTCGGCCCTTGCCCTGCTGGAACTGCTGCAGCGCCGCAGCGTAGTCGACCAGCGGCAGCCGGTCGCTGATGAAGACCTGCGGGTCGAGGACGCCCCCGGCGAAGAGCTGCGCCGCGCGCTCGTAGCTGTGCAGGACCGCCATCGAGCCGGTGATGGTGATCTCCTGGTTGTAGATCCGGTAGGGCTCGATGGTCGCCCGCGCCGCGTAGTCCGCCACGCCGAACTGCAGGTACGTCCCGCCCTTGCCCACCCGGCCGATGGCGTCCTGAATCGCCTTCTCGTTGCCGGTGGCGTCGATGACGACGTCCCAGCCGCGTGCCTGCTCGATCTCGTCGGCGGAGGTGGCGGCGTTGCTGCAGCCCAGCGAGCGTGCTGTCGCCAGCCGGTCGGGGTTGATGTCGACGATGTCGACGGTGGCCGCCCCGGTGCGCTTGGCGAGCTCCATCATCATCAGGCCCATGGTGCCGGAGCCGTAGATCAGGACGCTGGTGGCGAGTTGGCTGCGTAGGACGTCGTAGCCGCGCACCGCGCAGGAGAGGGGTTCGATCAGGGCCGCGTCCTCGGTGCGGACGTGGTCGGGCAGTTTGACGCAGTTGGCGGCCGGCGCTACGGCGAACTCGGCCGCCCCACCGGGGACGGTGACCCCGATCGCCGCCCAGCGTTCGCAGAGGTTGCCCCGACCCAGACGGCAGTAGTGGCACTCGTGGCAGTACAGCGAGGGGTCGACCGCCACCCGGTCGCCCGGCGACAGCTCGCGCACCTGCGCGCCCACCGCGACGACCTCGCCGGCGAACTCGTGGCCCGGCACGATCGGCAGGGTGGGCGCGAACTCGCCCTGCAGGATGTGCAGATCGGTGCCGCACAGGCCGCAGGCGGAAACCTGGACCACCACGTCCCGCGGGCCGGGCGTCGGGTCGTCGACGGTCTCGATCCCCACGACTCCGGGAGCGCTGATGACGGCTGCTTTCACTTGACTGCTCCAAGGGAGAGACCCTGGACGAGCTTGTCCTGGGCGGCGAATCCGGCGATGAGGACCGGGAGCGAGACACAGACTGCGGCGGCGCACACCTTGGCCAGGAACAGGCCCTGGCTGGTGACGAAACCGGTGAGGAAGACCGGCGCGGTGCCGGCCACGACGCCGGTCAGCACCCGGGCGAAGAGGAGTTCGTTCCAGCTGAAGATGAAGGAGATCAGCGCGGTGGCCGCGATTCCGGGAGCGGCCACCGGGGCCACGATCCGGTAGAGCGTGGTCAGCAGTCCCGCGCCGTCGATGGAGGCCGCTTCCAGGATCTCCTTGGGGACCTCGGCGAGGAACGACCGCATCATCCACACCGCGATCGGCAGGTTCATCGAGGTGTAGAGGATGACCAGCAGCCAGATGCTGTCGAGCATGCCGGCGTACTGGGCGATCAGGTAGACGGGCAGCAGCCCGGCCACGGCCGGCAGCATCTTGGTGGACAGGAAGAAGAACATCACGTCGGTCCACTTGCGCACCGGCTTGATGGACAGGGCGTAGGCGGCGGGGATAGCCAGGGCCAGTACCAGCAGCGTGGAGGCGACGCTCGCGGTCAGCGAGTTGATCAGCGGCGGCCAGGGGCTGACGCCGGTGTCCGCGCCGAAGAAGTCCCGGTAGCCCTGGAGCGTCAGCCCGGCGCCGATGCTCGGCGGGTTGGTCGCCGCGGCCGACTCGCTGTGCAGCGAAGTGAGCAGCATCCACGCGAACGGGAGGAAGAAGACCAGGCCGCAGATCCAAGCCAGCAGGCCCCAGATGCTGCCCTTGTGCCGCACCACGCCCGGTCGGCGGCGGGTGTGCTCGGGCGGGGACGGGGCGGTGGTTGCCGTGATCGTCACAGCGCCTCCTCTCGGAACAGGGACGACACGGTTCGCAGCGCGAAGGTGGCGATGAGGATGGAGCAGATGACCACGATGACGCCCTCGGCGGAGGCCTGGCCGTAGTCGTGGGCCTGGTAGAAGGTCTCGTAGACGGTGTAGGGGAGGTTGGCCGTGCCCAGGCCGCCGGAGGTCAGGGTGAAGACCGCGTCGAAGTTCTGCACCACGTAGATGCTGCCGAGCAGGGCCGCCAACTCCAGGTAGCGGCGCAGGTGCGGGAAGGTGAGGTAGCGGAACACCTGCCAGGTGCTCGCCCCGTCCACCCGCGCGGCCTCGACCACGTCCAACGGTCGGCTCTGCAGTCCCGCGAGCAGGATCAGCATCATGAACGGCGTCCACTGCCAGACCAGCGACGCCTCGACCGACATCAGCGGAAGCGTGGACAGCCAGTCGGGCTGGGGCGCGTGGGCGCTGCCGAACAGGCTCCAGACCCAGGTCAGCGTGCCGTCGATGAGCCCGTAGGAGGCGTTGTACAGGGCGTGCTTCCACAGCAGCGCGGAGGCCACCGGCACGACCAGGAACGGAGTGATCAGCATGGTGCGGACGATCCCGCGGCCGCGGAACCGCCGGTCCAGCAGCAGGGCCAGGCCAAGTCCGAACAGCAGGCTCACCAGCACCACCGCGACGGTCAGCACGACGGTGGTCAGGATGGACGAGCGCAGGGTCGGATCGCTGATCGCGGCCCGGTAGTTGGCCAGGCCGCCGAAGCCGCGGTGGCCCGGGTCGAGCGCGTTCCAGCGCATGAACGAGATGGCCAGGGTGCCGACGAAGGGCAGCTGGGTGACCACGATCAGGAAGACCAGAGCCGGCAGCAGCGGGGCCCGCCGGGCCCAGGCTCCGCGCGGCTTGCCGGCCGAGCGGGAGGTCTCCCGCAGGCCCTGTCGCAGCAGTCGTGGTCGTCGTGCGGTCAAGGGGACGGTCATGGTGTCTCTCCGCTTCGCGCGGGTGGCCTCCCGACCCGGCGGAGCGGGTCGGGAGTGGGGCGGCGGATGGAGGGGTGAGGTCACTGGCCCGCGTGCTTGGCAGCGACCGTCGCGGCGAGGGCCTGACTGCTCTTCAGGGCGTCTGCGACGCTGGTCTGGCCGGCGATGGCGGAGCTTATCTGCTGCGAGACCTGGGTGCCGAGGTCCTCGAACTCGGGGATGCCGACGAACTGGATCCCGGGGGCGGGCCTGGGCTGCACGCCGGGGTTGAGCGGGTCGGCGTCGGTGATCGCGGTCTTGGTGGCCGCGGCGAAGGCCGAGGCTCCGGCGAGGTACTGCGGGTTGGCGTAGGTCGAGGTGCGCTTGCCGGCCGGGACCTTGGACCAGCCCAGCGTGCTGCCGACCAGGTTCTCGTACTGTGCGCTGGACGCCCAGGAGATGAACTTCCAGGCGTCGGACTGGTGCTTGCTGGCCTTCTGCAGGCCCCAGGCCCAGGTGTAGAGCCAGCCCGAGCTCTTGGTCTGGTCGACGGGGGCGGGCACGTAGCCGATCTTGCCGGCGACGGGCGATCCGGTGCCGTCCAGCGATCCGGCGGCGGAGGTGGCGTCGTACCACATGGCGACCTTGCCCTGCTCCATGTTGTTGAGGCACTCGGTGAAGCCGGCCTGCGGTGCTCCGGCCTCGCCGTGCGCGCGCACCAGGTTGACGTAGAAGTTGGTCGCCTTGGTGAACGCCGGGCTGTCGACCTGGGCGGTCCAGTTCTTGTCGAACCAGGTGCCGCCCATGGTGTTCACCACCGTGGTCAGCGGGGCTATCACCTCGCCCCAACCCGGCTGTCCGCGCAGGCAGATGCCCTTCATGCCGGGCTGGGCGCCGTCGGCCTTGGCCGCGAGGTCGGCGACCTGGGTCCAGGTCGGGTTGGCGGGCATGGTCAGGTTCTTGGCCGCGAAGACGTCCTTGCGGTACATCAGGAAGGACGACTCGCCGTAGAAGGGCTCGGCGTAGATCTGGTTGTTGTAGGTCAGCGACTGCTGGATGGAGGGCAGGATGTCGCTCTGGCCGAAGGAGGTGTCCGACTGCGCGTCCGAGCTCAGCGAGGACAGCCAGCCGTTCTTCGCGAAGATCGGCGTCTCGTAGTTGCTGATGGTGGCCACGTCGTACTGGCCGGCCTGGCTGGAGAAGTCCTGGCTGATCTTGTCCCGGACGTCGTTCTCGGGCAGGACGGTGAAGTTGACCTTGATGCCGGTGGACTTGGTGAAGTTGTCCGCGGTGAGCTTCTGCAGATCCGCCATCTGCGGGTTGTTGACCATCAGCACGTTGATGGAGTGGGCCTGGGCGCCGCCGGCCCCGCCCGCCCCGCCGGCCCCCGCGCAGGCCGCGAGCAGCGCGCCGCAGAGGACCACGGCTCCCATAGGAACGGTGCGACGCAGGATGCTCGATCTTGTCGTCATGGTGGATCCCTTCGTGGGTGATCCGGTCGAGTGGGACCGGACGGGAGTGCTAATCATGCTCATGCCAGAGATATCTCTGGCCAGGAGCCCTCCATCGTCGTGATCTTGATGCGCGGTCAGGTCAGACCCGGATGACCTGAGGGCCCAACAGTGTGTAGCGGTGCGCTTCCGAGCTGGAGAGTCCGATGTCGGTCACGATCGCCTCGAAGTCGGAGACCTCCGCGAACCGGCAGAAGCTGCTCGCCCCGAACTTGCTGTGGTCCCCCATGAAGATCCGTCGGCGGGAGACCTCGAGTGCCTTGGCCTTGACGTCGGCCACGACCGGGTCGGGCGTGGTGAGGCCGAACTCCCGGGAGATCCCGTTGGATCCCAGGAACGCCAGGTCGATGACGAAGCCCGCGAGCATCGCGCAAGCCCAGGAGCCCACGGTCGCCAGGGTCCGCGCGCGGACCCGGCCGCCGAGGAGCAGGACGGTGGTGTTGGCCGAGTCGGCGATCGCCGCGGCCGTCGACAGCGAGGCCGTCACGATCGTCAGCGGCCGGTCGGTCGGCAGCAGCGCGGCGAGGAGCTGCGGGGTGTAGCCCTCGTCCACGAACACGGTTTCCGCCCCGCCGAGGAGCTTGACCGCCTCCGCCGCGATCCGACGCTTGTTCTCGACGTGGAGCGTGACGCGCTGGGCCAGATTGGTCTCGAAGCCCGCGCTCTCGACGGGATAGGCCCCACCGTGGGTACGGCGGACCAGCCCCCTGCGCTCCAGTTCACTCAGGTCCCGCCGGACGGTCTCCGGCGCGACCCCGAAGTCGGCGGCAGCGATGGCGACCTCCACGCGCCCCTCATGGCGCGCCAGAGCGAGGATCCGGTGCTGCCGCTCTTCTGCCCGCATCTGCCGCTCCCGCTGTTCCGCGCTCGTTCATCCGCGCCCGTTCGGACATCTGGGGCCCGAATGTGCCCGCGAGAGATTTATACCGCTGCGGTGAGGCCCCACGTCGCCCCGTTCCGGGCAATGGTTCGCCCGAATTCGCCCGGATCGAATCCGGACGGTGAGCCGCCCTGGGACACTCGTCCGGGCATCCGGGCCGAGACAGGTGCCCGCAAACGGCCCAAGTGCGCCCGTTTCCTGTGGGACCCGGGCACCGGCGCAGGTCATCGAACGCAGATCCGGGCCAAACGGTGCGAACGGCGCAGGGCCCCGCCCCACCTCCACTGCCGACGGATCCGCACGATATCCCACAAAACCGCCCGGCGGCCGGCATCGCATTCGTCCGTACGGGGAGGGATGGGACTCCTCCGGTTGCAGCACGTCAGCAAGCGGCACTTGACTGGATTTTCGACATCGTCACCACTCGGCGACCAGGAGAGGCGGTGCTCGGTGCTTTCCGCCCGGAGCCTGTTCCAGGAGATTCACGACAACGACGACTCGTTCCGCCTCTTCTGCAGCATCGCCGCGAAAGGCGAGGGTCAGGGCGGCTGGGAGAACGGTCGTATCGCCGGCTTGGTGGCGGACCGGGAACTCGCCCCGAAGATCGCCCGGCACGGCGCCGACGAGGACAAGCACGGCCGCATCTTCACAGCGCTGCTGCACAAGCGCGGACTGGAACCCGTCGACGTACCGGACGAGACCGACTACACCATGCTGCTGGAGCAGCAGGGCATCGGCCTCGCCCACAGCCGGCTGCGCCGGAACGAACCGCTGACGCCCTACGACGTGATCGTCTACCTCGCCCACAGCCGGGTCACCGAGCAGCGCGCGGCCGAGCAGATGCGGCTGCTGACCAGGACCTTCGGCGACCACCCCGAGGTCGGCCGCGCGGTCCGGATGATCTCCGCCGACGAGGACAACCACCTGGCCTACTGCCACGAGGAGCTGCTGCGCCTGGCGGCACTCGGCCACGGCCCGGAGATCCTCGCCGTCCTGCGACGAACGGCCCGGGCGGAGATCCGGACCTATCGCGACGTCAGCCTCGCCGTCATGGCGCACATGGGCCACCTCCTGCGCTGGCCCAGACCGAAGGCCGCGGTTCTGGCCCTCGGCATCCACGCGGTGTACCTCTACGAGCGGCTCGGCGGATGGCGCCGGATGACGACCCTGGAGATGCCCTCCCTCCGCAACCCGCTGGGCGACCCGGCATGAACCTGCGCGAACTCCCGCCACGCGCCGCCACCGGCGCGTTCGTCCTGCACTCCGGGCTCGACAAGTGGCACGGCGACGAAGGCACCGCCGACGCGATCCACGCCCTGGCCGTCGGCGCCTACCCGGTGCTCGGCAGGCTGTCCTCTCGCCACTTCCTCCGCCTGCTGGCCGCCGGTGAGATCGCCGTCGGCAGTGCGCTGCTCACGCCCGTCGTTCCCACCGCGGTCGCCGGCGCCGCGCTGGCCGGCTTCTCCGGCGCGCTGCTGGGCATGTACGCCCGTACACCCCAACTCCGCAAACCCGGAAGCGTCTGGCCGACCCCGCAGGGCGTCGCCATCAGCAAGGACGTCTGGATGTTCGGCATCGGCCTCGGCCTCCTGGCCGACGCCTGGTCGATGCGTTCTGGACGGTCGATCGCGGGCGGGCCTAACATCTGATCTGGATCTATACTAGCCGGGCGGCAGGTAAGATGGGAGAGGCCGATGGCCGACACTGATTCTCTACCCCCGCAGGCGACGGAGGACGCACCCGTCCTCGGCCGATCGGTCTACGTGGCCGTGATCGGGCTGATGCTCGGCATGCTCCTGGCGATGCTCGACAATCTGATCGTGAGCACCGCTCTGCCCACCATCGTCGGCGACCTGGGCGGGCTCGCCCACCTCTCCTGGGTCATCACCGCCTACGCGCTGGGCGCGGCCGTCACCACGCCGATCTGGGGCAAGCTCGGCGACCTCCACGGCCGCAAGGCGATGTTCATGATCGCCATCGTGGTCTTCCTGATCGGCTCCGCGCTCACCGGGCTCTCCCGGAACATGGACCAGCTCATCGCCTTCCGCGCGCTCCAAGGACTGGGCGCCGGTGGGCTCATGGTCGGCGCGATGGCCACCCTGGGCGACCTGGTGCCGCCGCGTGAGCGCGGCCGGTTCCAGGCGATGATCGGCGGGATGATGCCGGTCGCCTTCGTCGGTGGCCCGCTGATCGGCGGACTGCTCACCGAACACCTCAGCTGGCGCTGGGCGTTCTACATCAACATCCCGCTGGGCATCGCCGCGCTGCTGGTGACCGGTCTGTGGATGCGCCTGCCGCGCCGCCGGATCGAGGCCAGGATCGACTACCTCGGCGCCGCTCTGCTCGGCGCGGGCGTGGTGGCGGCGACCCTGGTCGCGGCCTGGGGCGGGACGCAGTACCCCTGGTCCTCGCCGGTGATCATCTCGCTGGCGGTAGGCGGCGCCGTGGCCCTGGTCGCCTTCGTCTACTCGCAGGGCCGGGTCGCCGAGCCCATCCTGCCGCCCTCGATGTTCCGGGACCGCAACTTCACCACCTCCCAGGTGCTCAGCTTCCTGCTCGGCGCCGCCATGTTCGGTGCCATCAACTTCCTTCCCCAGTACATGCAGTACGTCCAGGGCGCCTCCCCGACCAGCAGCGGGCTGCTGCTGCTCCCGCTGATGTTCGGAATGCTCGGCGTGATGATCGGCACCGGCCAGGCCGTCTCGCGCACCGGCCACTACCGCACCCTCATGATCGTCGGAGGTGCCGTGATGACGGCGGGCATGCTGGTCCTGCTCACGCTGAGCGTCGACACCAGCACCGCCATGGCCTCACTGCTCACCACCGTGCTCGGCCTGGGCATGGGCTTCCTGATGCAGAACACCATGCTGATCACCCAGAACAGCGTCCCGCTGCGCAACATGGGAGCCGCCAGCGGCTCGGTCACCCTGTTCCGCACCGTCGGCGGCTCCCTGGGCATCGCCCTGCTCGGCTCCATCTACACCCAGCGACTCGAAGGCTCCCTCACGGCGAGCCTGGGCACCTCCGGACGTGCTCTCGCCTCGGGCGGAGCGCACCTGCCGCCCTCCGTGGTGAAGCAACTGCCGGCCGGGGTGCGCCACGCCTTCCAGGTCGCCGTGACCGACGGCCTGCACGGAGTCCTGCTCGGCGGCGCCATCCTCGCGTTCGTGGCCTTCCTGTTCACCTGGCTGATCCGGGAGGTGCCGCTGCGCTCCGGTGCCGCGCCCGCCCCGGAGCCGGTCGAGAAGATCGTCCCAGCGCCCTAGAAGTCAAAGACAAGAAGAGTGTTGTCGGCACCAGGAGCTGTACACGCAGACTCGGAGGCACGCTATGTCAGGTGAATCGACAGCACGACGCATCGCCGCGGCCGCGGCCTACGGTGGAAGCGCGATAGGTCTTCTCGTCGTGGGCCTCGCCGGTCTGCTGCTCACCGAGGCGAAGATCGCCGAGATCCAGCTCGACGCCCTCAAGGGCGAACCGCCGCGCGCGGACGGCCTCTACGGCATGGCCTTTGCCAACGGTGACGCCCCACCACTGGCGCTGGTGGTCGTCGGGGACTCCACCGCCGCCGGATTCGGCGTGGACCGGGGCCGCGAGACGCCCGGGGCCCTGCTCGCCGCGGGCATCGCCTCGATCGCGGAACGCCCGGTCCGGCTCGTGGTCGCGGCGGCGAACGGGGCCGCCTCCGACGACATGGAGCGGCAACTCGACCTGGTGCTCCGGGCGGAGCCGACTCCGGACATCGCGCTGATCATGGTCGGCGTCAACGACATCGCCAAGCGGATCAGGCAGACCGACTCGGCGAGGATGCTCGGCGACGCCGTACGCCGACTGCGCGCCGTCGGCGCCGAGGTCGTCGTCGGCACCTGCCCCGACCTCGGCGTCGTCGAGCCCGTGCGGCCACCGCTGCGCGCGCTGGCCCGCCAGGCCAGTCGCCGCCTCGCCGCTGCGCAGGCCACCGCCGTGGTCCGGGCGGGCGGACACAGCGTCGCCCTGGGCGACCTGCTCGGACCGGAGTTCGTGCACAAGCGGGAGATGTTCGCCTCGGACCGCTACCACCCCTCGGCACGCGGCTACCAGACGGCCGCGATGGCGCTGCTGCCGACGATGTGCGCGGCACTCGGCGTCTGGCCCCAGGACGAACGCCGCGCGGCGATCGGGCGCGAGGACGCCCAGCGCGCTCCTGATCCGGGCCGGCCTGGCCCCGGCGAGCCCGACCCGGTTGAGCCGTCGGACGGGGACGGCTCCGGAACGGAGGCACTCGGCATCGCAACGGGACCCACCGGTCGCTGGGCACTGTCCAAGCACCGCAGCCAACTGCACTTGCTGGCAGGGGAATCCACCACCCCGGAGAGCTACTCGGCGCAGTGAGCCGGCGTCACACCAGTGGCTTCCGGCGGCGGTGGCTCCTGGAGCGGAGCACCACCAGGAGTCCGACCAGCGCCGTGACCACGCCTGCGGCCTCGGCGAAGGCGGCGGCGGTCTTCTCGGGGAACCACACGGGCTCGTACATGTTCGGCAGCGGGCCGAGCTGGCCCACGTCGACGTACCGGTACAGCAGCAGAGCCCCCAGAGCACTGGCGAGGACCAGACCGGCGAAGGCCCACACCGGCCAGACCGCCGTCACCACGATCAGCAGAGCGGCCAGCGAGGCGGCACCGGCCTCGATCCGAAAGAGGTCGCCCTGGCTGATCCGCGCGCTGATCAGGTCGTAGCCGGGGGCGAGATCCGCGTGGATGTAGGCGTCGATGGCCAGTGCCGCGGCGGTGAGCAGTCGCAGCAGCCAGAGCACGGCGGACCGGGTTGCTGTTCCCGCGGAATGGGTCGGCATGGGCGAGGCCCTCTCATCCGACCTGGATGTGGGTGTCCATGCCCAGGCCCTTGTGGCCGTCCACCGGACACCACAGTTCGTAGCTTCCGGCCTGCAGGGTGACGGTCAGCTGCGCGGTGTCCCCCGGGGAGAGGACCTTGGTCTGCGTGGTCTGCACCCCCGGCCCTGAGATGGCCAGCGCGTGCGCGACCTGCCCGTGGTCGTCGGCCATGAAGGTGTACGTGCCCGGCGAGAAGGAGGTCTGCGAGAGGTGCAGGGCGAACTCCGTCTCGCTCACGGTCACGACCGTGCCGGAGGCCTGGCCCCCGCCGGCCGCGGTGGCGGAGGCACCGCTGCTCGCCGCGCTGCTCGGGGCGCTGCTCGCAGCACTGCCTGCGGTACTGCTCGCGGTACCGCCGCCGCTGCTGGAGCACCCGGCCAGGGCGCCCAGCACGAGCAGTGCGCCGGCGGCGGCGCTCGCGCTCCGAGTCGTTCGCATGTCCATCAACGCCGTCCTTCTCCGGTGGCAGGCAGGGTCTACGTCATACGTACCCGACAGCCGCCCGGTCCACCTCCCGGGCGGGCCAGAGGGGGCACCCGGCGACCGGGACACACCCACCTCGCCATCGTCCTCAGCCAGGCGCACCATGGTCATGGAAGAGGGTTCCGTCGGCGCCGCGTCGTAGACCCTGGCGTGCACCGTCCGGGTGCCGGAGCCCAGGACGACCGCAGGAGGTGTGGGCGATGACCAAGTTCATGGACGTCCATCACGGCATGGTCGGCATCACGGCAGACCAGCTCATGGAGGCGCACAAGGCGGACCTCGCGATCGAGGGCGAGGAGGGCGTTCACTTCGAACAGGCCTGGGCCGACCCGGCCTCGGGCACCGTGTACTGCCTGTCCGAGGCCCCCTCGGCGGACGCGGTCTGGCGGGTTCACAGCCGGACGGGGCACCCGGCCGACGAGATCCACCCGGTCCCGCTGAGCGTCTGAGGAAGTGGACCCATGAGATTCGTGCAGATCATCGAGTTCAGGACGAGTCGCATCGATGAGTTCAACGCCACCCTCGACGACTGGCTGGTGAAGTCCGAGGGCCATCGCACCCCGACCAGGGCGCTGCAGACGCGTGACCGGGACGCCGCCGACGTCTACGTGCACATCGTCGAATTCCCCTCCTACGAGCAGGCGATGCAGAACTCCGACCGCCCGGAGACCGCGGAGTTCGCGAAGCGGCTCGCCGAGCTGTGCGACGGACCGCCGGTCTTCCGCAACCTCGACGTGCTGCGCGAGGACGACATGACCGGTTGAGCGGCCGGGGTGCGGATCACCAGGCGCGGGCCCACGATCTGACTATGGCGAACCAGGACGGCGCCGATGCCCTCTTCGACGCGGCGGCCGCCGCCCTCGCGTCGGCGGACACCGGCCTGATGCTGCGACGCCTGGTGGGCGACACCGCCGCCGGCGTCGCCATCCTGGACCCGCAACTGCGCTACCGGTACGTCAATCCCGCTCTCGCCCGGATGATCGACATGCCGGCCGCCGACCTCCTGGGCCGCACCACCGCCGAGGTCCTGCCCGACATCGAGAACCGCCCGGACGTGCTCCGCCAGGTGCTGCGCGACGGAAAGCCCCGCGAGGCGACCACCAGCGGCCGCACCCGGGCCGACGCACCGGACGAACGCCGCTGGTGGCACGGCACCTACCACCGGTTGGAGATCGACGGCAGGGCGGTCGGCATCGTCGGCATCGTGCTGGAGGTCACCGACTCCCGGCAGCAGCAGCACGACCTGGAGCACGCCCGAGCACGCCTCGCCCTGCTCGCCGACGCCGCCTCACGCATCGGCACCACCCTGGACATCGAGCGCACCTGCGCCGAACTGGCGAACTTCGTCGTCCCGCCGCTGGGCGATCTGGCGACCGTCGAGGTCCTGCCGATCGACGAGGCGGAGGCGATCACGAAGGCCGGACCGCTGCGGCTGCACCGGACCGCACTGGCCTGCGTTCCCGAGCTGCGGAGCCGTCTGGGGGCGCTGGAACCGGCCGGCGAGTACGTGCGGTACCAGCCGGGGTCGACCGTCGCGCGCTGCCTGGAGACGCGCGAGCCGATCCTGCGGCAGCTGCCGGCCGGCGACGAGGCGGACCCGTCCGCGCCGGACAGCGTGCAGGACGCCGCGCTGCGCGCGATGGGGATCCACTCGACCCTGGTCGTGCCGCTGGCCGCGCGGGGACAGGTCATCGGCGTGGTGTCCCTGGCACGGGCGCGGGACGCGCCGCGGTTCACCGGCGACGAGGCCACCATCGCCCACGAGCTGGCCGGCCGCGCCGCGATCAGCATCGACAACGCCCGCCGCTACGCCCGCTCGCAGGGCGTCGCTCTGGAACTCCAGCGGGCGCTGCTGGCCGAGCCTGGCAATCCGCACCCCAACATCGAACTCGCCTCGCGATACCTGCCCTCCGGCACCAGCGCGGTGGTCGGCGGCGACTGGTACGAGACGGTCCGGCTGGCCTACGGACGGACGCTCCTGGTCATGGGCGACGTGATGGGCCACGGTGTCGAAGCGGCCGTGGACATGAGCAACTACCGCTCGATGCTGCGCTATGTGGCGAGCACCGACCTGCCGCCGCACCGGATCCTCCGGCAGCTCGACGCGCTCATCTCGCAGAGCGACTCGGGCCGCCCCGCCACCTGCATGCTGGCGCTGGCCGACCCCGCTCGCGGCCGCTGCACGTTTTCCAGTGCCGGGCACCTGCCACCCGCGCTGTTCGCCGCGGACAGCGCCACCGAGCTGCTCGAGGTCCCGACCGGGCCACCGCTCGGCACCGGCGTCGGCGGATACGAGTCCGTCTCCGCCGACTTCCGGCCCGGCCAGGTCCTGCTCCTCTACACGGACGGATTGGTGGAGCGGCGGGGCGAGGACATCGACGTGTCGCTGGCCCGGCTCGCGGAGTTGAGACTGCCGGTGACCGGCGACCTCGACGCCCTGCTCGACACCGTCCTCCGCAGGCTGGTGCCGCAGGCCGCGGAGGACGACGTGGCATTGCTCGCCGCGAGGCTCCGCCCGAGACTGGCTTCCGAGGACCTGCCGCTCCCGGGCGCCGAGGCGGACGAGGAGATCGAGCCGGAGCCGGGTGTCCATCCGGACCCTTCCCGTTCGTCGTAGGGACGAGTAAGAGAACGAGATGGAGGAGAGCCCATGCGATACCTACTGATGATCTGCACCGACGAGAGCGCCGTCGGTTCGCTGAGCCCCGAGGAGGGGGCGGCGATGCTGGCCGAGTACGGCAGGTTCGGCGAGGAGATGGGACGGCGCGGCGTACTGCTCGGGGGAGAGCGCCTGCACCCGACGACCGACGCGACGACAGTGCAGGTACGCGACGGGAAGGTGCTCACCGCCGACGGCCCCTTCGCCGAGACCAAGGAGCAGATCGGCGGCTACTACCTCGCGGAGTGCAAGGATCTCGACGAGGCCATCGAGGTGGCGTCGAAGATCCCCGGCGCTCGCCTTGGAACGATCGAGGTGCGACCGATCTGGGACATGTAGAGGCCGACGTCGGGGCCGCGGCCGCCCGCGCCTTCCAGCAGGAGTGGGGGCGGGTGGTTGCGACCCTGATCCGGATCACCGGCGACTGGGACCTGGCCGAGGAGTGCGCCCAGGACGCCTTCGCACGCGCGCTCGAACGATGGCCCCGCGACGGGGTCCCCACCAACCCCGGCGCGTGGCTCACCGTCACGGCCCGGAACCGGGCGCTCGACCGACTGCGCCGCGCCAGGACCCAGACGGCCAAGTACGAGGAGCTCGCGGTGGCGTCGCTCGCGGAGGAACCGCAGGAGTACGACGAGAGCGGCATCGCCGACGACCGGCTGCGGCTGATCTTCACCTGCTGCCACCCCGCATTGTCCCTCGACGCACAGGTCGCCCTGACCCTGCGGACGCTGGCCGGACTGACCACCATCGAGATCGCCCGGGCTTTTCTCGTCTCGGACGAGACCATGGCCAAGCGGCTCGTCCGTGCGAAGAACAAGATCCGAAACGCCCGGATCCCCTACCGGGTGCCGCCGGGCCATCTCCTGCCCGAGCGCACCGTGGCCGTGCTGGGGGTTCTCTACCTGCTGTTCAACGAGGGCTACAGCGCCACCGGCGGCAGCGAACTCGTCCGGCGCGATCTGTGCACGGAGGCGGTCCGGCTGGCCCGGGTGCTGGCCGAGCTGATGCCCGACGAACCCGAAGCCCTGGGACTGCTGGCCCTGATGCTGCTGCACGACGCCCGCCGGAGCGGACGGATGGACGGCGCCGGGAACTTCGTGCCTCTGGAGGAGCAGGACCGGAGCCTGTGGGACGGCGCGGGAATCGCCGAGGGGTGCGCCCTGCTCGACGACGCGCTGCGACAGGGCAGACCGGGTCCCTACCAGGTCCAGGCCGCCATCGCCGCCTGCCATGCCACCGCGGCCAGAGCAGCGGACACCGACTGGGCCGAGATCGCGCTGCTGTACGGGCGGCTGGCAGAGATGCTGCCCTTCCCGGTGATCGAGCTGAACCGGGCGGTGGCCGTGGCCATGGCCGAAGGCCCGGCCGCCGGTCTGCGGCTGGTCGACCGTCTGGAGGCGACCGGCGCGCTGCCCGACTACCACCTGCTGCCCGCCACCCGCGCCGACCTCCTCCGTCGGCTGGACCGCCGAGTCGAGGCGGCCGCGGCCTACCGGCAGGCGCTGCAGCTCGCGGGCACCGAAGCCGAGCGCGACTATCTGCGCCTTCGGCTGGCCGAGACCGCGGGCACGGCGGATGGCTGACATCGGCGCGACCCTCTGGGGCCGCCGAGGACCGTGTGGCAGACTCCGACGATGACTTCAGAGGCGATCACCGCGTCGGCCGCAGGCACCTGGACGCTCGGCGACCTGACGGTCAATCGAATCGGTTTCGGCGCCATGCGCCTGACGGGCAGCGGCGCCTTCGACCACGGCACCCCCAGCGACCGCGACCGGGTGATCGGCGTGCTGCGCCGCGCGGTCGAGCTCGGCGTGAACCACATCGACACCGCAGCGTTCTACTTCTCGTCGTTGCGGTCCGCCAACGAGCTGATCGACCGGGCACTGGCCCCCTACCCGGAGGATCTGGTGATCACCACCAAGGTCGGTCCGGGCCGGGATCCCTCGGGTGCGTGGTTCAAAGCCACGCCGGAGCAGTTGCGCGGTCAGGTCGAGGAGAACCTGCGGCAACTCGGCCGGGACCACCTCGACGTGGTGAACTACCGCGTCCAGGGAGACCCGGAGACCACCTCGCTCGCGCAACACTTCGGTGCGCTGGCCGACCTGCGCGACGCCGGGCTGATCCGCCACCTGGGCGTCTCCAATGTCACGCCCGGCCTCCTCGCCGAGGCCCAGGCGATCGCGCCGGTGGTCTGCGTGCAGAACCGGTACGGCCTCGGTGCGCGGAGCGCGGACGATGACGACCTGCTGCGGGCCTGCGGCGAGCAGGGCATCGCGTTCGTGCCGTTCTTCGCGATCGCCGGCGAAGGGCGCGAGGCCGGCGCGAGCGCGACCGACAACGACAAGGTACTCGACGTCGCGCGCGCCCACGGCGCGACGGCCGCACAGATCCTTCTGGCCTGGACGCTGCACCAGGGGCCGCATGTGCTGGCCATCCCGGGAACCGGCAACCCGGACCACCTGGTCGCCAACGTGGCCGCGGGCGCGCTGCGGCTCTCCCAGGACGAACTGGCCCGGCTCGGCTGACCTTGGACCGACCGGCAGATGGGGGACGGCGACCAGAGTTGAAACATTCTTCAATTCGGCACATTCTGGATACCTGGCACGGGAGGTACCGGGATGGACGAGTTCATCGAGACGCTGATCGCACGCGTCCGCGCGGCCCGGGCCGGCATCGAGGAAGCGGTGGCCGAGCACGACGGGTTCGCGATCTCGCGCGCGGTCGACGAGCTGGAGGAAGCGCTGCGCCTGGCGCGCGAGAACGGTGTGGACGTTCCCCCGGCCGGAGCGGAGTAGGGCCGACCGGCATATGGGGGGGCGACGTCGCCCCCCCATATGCCGGTCGGTCTGACGCGGAACGCGGAACAGAGCAGGAGAGGGGTTGATGGCGGTGCAGGTGCCGCTGTACCAGGCCAAGGCGGAGTTCTTCCGGATGCTTGGACACCCGGTGCGGATCCGGGTGCTGGAGCTGCTGCAGGAGGGGCCGATGCCGGTGCGGGACCTGTTGTCGCAGATCGAGGTGGAGCGCTCCAATCTGTCACAGCAGCTCGCCGTGCTGCGCCGCTCGGGCATCGTGACCGCGACGCGCGACGGCGACACCGTGGTCTACGCCCTGGCCGGCGGGGACGTCGCCGAGCTGATGCGGGCCGCGCGCCGGATCCTGACCGAGCTGATCTCCGGTCAGCAGGACCTGCTGGCGGAGCTGCGCGAGGCAGACCGGGAGGCGGACCGCGAGGCGGTGGGCAACATACACCCGGCCGGCGCGTGAGTTGCAATGTTTCGCAATTCATCAGCGTCGTAGTTGATCGAGTGCGTAGCGTCACCATCATGGCGAACGTAGACATCGCGTTGAAGGAAGCAATGATGATCGAGGGCGCCATCGGCGTCGCCCTCGTGGACGTCAACAGCGGTATGGCGCTGGGGACCTTGGGCGGCGACCGAGAGTTCGACCTGGCCGTCGCCGCCGCCGGCAACACCGACCTGGTCCGCGCCAAGCTCCGCACCATGGAGATGCTGGGCCTGGCCGGCACCATCGAGGACATCCTGACCACGCTCACCACCCAGTACCACCTCGTCCGCACGCTGACCTCCCAGAGCGGTGCGGGACTGTTCCTCTACCTGGCGCTCGACCGCAGGCGGGCCAACCTGGCCCTGGCCAGGCGTCAACTGCACCAGGTGGAGACCAGCCTGGACATCTGACGCGCCTCCCCCTGGCCGGCGGCGCCGGCGCGCAGCGGGTCGTGTGGATACTGCGAAGGTCTGCCGGGGATGATGTAGGCAGTTCTTCGGAACATCGCACCGAATCCATGCGGTCAACGCAGTGAAAACCTTCCTCTTCACTCGATTTGTACGCAGACTTCGCAGAATCGTCACACCGCCGGGGATTTACCGGCGACGGATGGGGAAAGCACGCCCGCCAGCCAGCCGGCGGACGCCCCTCCTGCCGTCCGCTCCCGAGAACCCCGCCTCTCCGAGGGTCATAGGGTCGTTCCGCCGGGCGCCCCTGGGAGCGCCCTCTCGCCTGCGTCGAGACGACAGTGCGGAGCATCACCCCCCTGACGGGCTGGGTCTGAGAGGAGGACAGCAGCGTGGCAATGAACCTGAGTTACGGGGAGCGTTACGGCTGGACCGTGGTCCAGGTCACCGGGGAGGTGGATATCACCGGGGTCGCGGCCCTGCGTGATCGGCTGCAGCAGCTGATCGCCGAGGGCTGCGACCGGCTCGTCATGGACATCAGCAGGCTCGCGTTCTGCGACTCCACCGGCTTCGCCGTGCTGGTGGCCACCCGTCGCCTCCTGGTCGCCCGGGGTGGGCAACTGCGCCTGGTGCTACCGGAGCGTCACGCGCATGTTCGCAAGGTCCTCTCCACCTTCGGCATCGAGAAGCTCTTCGAGGTCCACGACTCGATCGAGGAGGCCCTGGCCGACCAACGCGACACGCCGGGGCGCCTCCAGGCCGCGGTACCGAAGCAGCGGGACGCCACATCGGCGACGGCGGACTGACGCGCTCCGCTACCGAACTTTCACAAATCCTTGGTTGTCGGGCTATTTGGTTGTGTGGGCAGAATCATGGCTGTTTGATCGGCCGTTCGGATTCTGACCCCTCGGTTCCAGCCGCCGGGAACGCCCTCGACAGGAGACCTTCACCGTGCGGTTCCGCTCCCGCCAGCCCACCGCTCCCAGTGCGCCGCCCTCGGCGGCGACCGACGCCGCACAGCCACCCCAGCCTCCGCGGACCACCGCCGGGCCCGTCACCGGCACCGGCGGCGTCCTGTCGGACCGCGACATCGCCCTGGTGCGGACCAGCCTGGCCGTGGTCGAGCCGCAGGCCGCCGACATGGCCGTCTACTTCTACGCGATCCTCTTCACCCGCTATCCGCAGGTCCGCGACATGTTCCCGCCCGGCATGGACGTGCAGCGCGGGCGACTGCTGCACGCGCTGCTGCGCATCGTCGACCTGGTCGACGACCCGGACACCCTGGTCCGCTTCTGCTCCCATCTCGGGCGCGACCACCGCAAGTTCGGCGCGCAGACTGCGCACTATGCCCCGGTCGGCGAGTGCCTTCTGGCCGCTTTGGAGCGCTTCGCCGGCCCCGCCTGGAACGCCGAGGTGGCGACCGCCTGGACCCGGGCCTACACCGCGGCCGCGCAGGTGATGTCCCAGGCCGCCGAGGACGACGCCCGCACCCGTCCCGCCGCCTGGGCCGCCCGCATCGTCGAACACGTCCAACACGGTTACGGGCTCGCCGAGATCACGGTCAGGCCGGACACGCCCTACCACTACACCGCCGGGCAGTACGTCAGCATGGAGACGCCGTGGTGGCCCAAGGCATGGCGCTACTACTCGCCCGCCAACGCCCCGCGGCCCGACTCGACCCTGACCTTCCACGTCCGCGCCGTACCCGGCGGGTGGGTCAGCAACGCCCTGGTGCGGCGCGCCGCCGTCGGGGACGTCGTCCGGCTCGGACCGCCGCTCGGCGACATGACGCTCGACCCGCAGAACGGCAGGGACGTCCTCTGCGTGGCCGGTGGGACCGGGCTCGCTCCCATCCGCGCGATGGTCGAACAGGCCGTCCAGAGCGGCTGGGAGCGCCGGATGTCGCTGCTGATCGGAGCGCGGACCGCGGACGAGCTCTACGGACTCGACGACATGATGCGCATGGCGCAGCGCAACCACTGGCTCAGCGTGCGCGCCGCGGTCTCCCACGAGGACATTCCCGGCGCCACCGGCTCGCTGCCGCAGGTGCTGGCGAAGTACGGCCCCTGGCACCGGTACGAGGCGTACCTCAGCGGACCCCCGTCCATGGTCACCACCGCCGCCCGGGTGCTGACCCAGCACGGGGTCCCGCCCGTCCGTATCCACCACGATCCGCTCGACGCCCCCGCGATGTCCACCGCCTGAGTGCGGGCCAGACGCGTCCTCCGGGATCCCGCGCAGCCCCGCACCGCCTCGATCGGGGCGCGCTGCTCGCACGCGTGCGGTCACCCACGAACCGGGAGAGCTCCACCCTTGCTGTTCCAACGCCAACGCGCGGTCTCCGGCCGCCATCGTGCATCCGCGCTCGCCACCAGGCTGGACGCCGCGGACACGTTCATCCGTCAGTTCACCGGCGAGAACCCGGAGTCGGGTGACCCCGAGCGCCGGCTGCGCGAGGTCCGTGCCGCCGTCGAGGCGCACGGGACCTACGAGCACACGCCCGAGGAGCTGGCCTTCGGGGCCCGGGTGGCTTGGCGCAACGCCGCCCGCTGCATCGGCCGGCTGTACTGGCGCAGCCTGATGGTGCGTGACCTACGGCATCTGCGGCACCCGGACGACATCGCCGAGCAGTCGGTCGAGCACCTCCGCCTGGCCGGCAACGGCGGGCGGATCCGCCCCGTCATCAGCGTCTTCGCCCCGGACCGCCCCGGGCGCCCGGCCGCGCGGCTGCTCGGCGAGCAGCTCGTGCGCTATGCCGACGACCCGCGCAGCGCGCAGCGGCTGGCGCTGGCACGCGAGTTGGGCTGGAAGGGTGGCAAGGAGGACTTCGACGTGCTGCCGCTGCTGGTGCAGGCCGCGCCCGAGCGCTCTCCGGAGTACTACGAGCTGCCCGAGGACGCCGTGCTGCAGGTGCCGCTGACTCACCCGCACCACCCCGGCTTCGCCAGGCTGGGGCTGCGCTGGTACGCCGTTCCCGCCGTCTCGGACATGACTCTGGAGATCGGCGGCATCAGCTACCCGGCGGCACCGTTCAACGGCTGGTACATGGGCACCGAGATCGGCTCCCGCAACCTCGGCGACACCGACCGCTACGACCTGCTCCCGACCGTCGCGGCGCTCTTCGCGCTGGACACCAGCAGCGACCGCAGCCTCTGGCGGGACCGTGCCCTGGTGGAGCTGAACCTCGCGGTACTGCACTCCTTCGAGGAGGCGGGGGTGACCATGGCCGACCACCACACCGAGTCGGCCCGGTTCCTCACCCACATCGAGCGCGAGCAGCGGCACGGGCGTCCTGTCCCCACGGACTGGAGCTGGATCGTGCCGCCGCTTTCCGGCTCAGCCACCCCGGTGTTCCACCGCACCTACGACCCGGTCGACGAGACGCTGCGCCCGGCGTTCCTGCACCGGGCCGATCCCTGGTCGGGCTGCTGACGGGCGAGGAGCCGGATGGCCTTCGGCCCCGGGGAGGAGGACGCTGGAGGGGACAGCGGCCCGTCCGGAGACCGCCGTGGCGGGTGGCCGTTCCGGCCAGGCCCGGCCCCTCTCACCGTGAAGGAGGAACCCATGCCGACGGTGGAGACCCCGAACGGGGCCGACGAGCGCGTCGTCGACGAGGACGAGGTCCCGGAGGAGGGCCAGCCGTCCGAGCAGAACCTCCACGCCCAGGACGAGTCCCGGGCCGAGGGCGAGCCCTACGAGGCCGATGAGTGACCAGCTGAGGACGCCGGGTGAGCTGACGGCGCCCCGGTGAAGCGCGGGATCAGCCGGGAGCTCCGGAGTCGCCGGTGACGTATTGGAAGACGAAGCCGACGGCGGCGCCGAACAGCAGGCCGCAACCGAGGAGGAAGATCCACAGAGCATAGACGACGCCCAGGGCCGCCAAGGCGAGTCCCGTCGCGAGCGCGGCCGGCCAGGCGCTTCGCCCGGGGAAGAAGCCCAGCGGCCCTGCGGTCTCGGCGATCTCCGCGTCGCCCCGGTCCTGGGGGCGGGGGCCGCGCTTGACGTACTGCACGAAGAAGAAGAGGGCGACGAGAGCCGACATCACCGCCGCGACTGCCAGCGCCGCGGTACCGGCGGGTTCCGTCGAGAACGCCCAGTAGACCGACGCGGTGGCGACGAAGTACAGGCACATCCCGGCGAACAGCCACCCCTCGGCCTTCACAGCGCCTCCTCCCCCGGCTCCGACGCCCCGAAGCCGGGGTGGTGCAGGTCGAATGCCGGGGACTCGGAGCGGATCCGGGGTAGGGAGTGGAAGTTGTGCCTGGGCGGCGGGCAGGAGGTGGCCCACTCCAGAGACCTTCCGAACCCCCAGGGGTCCTCCTCGGTGACCGGCTCCCCGTAGCGGCTGGTCCGCCAGACGTTGTAGAGGAACGGCAGGGTCGAGGCGCCCAGCAGGAACGCGCCCGCCGAGGAGATGCTGTTCAGCGTGGTGAAGCCGTCCGCCGGAAGGTAGTCGGCGTACCGGCGGGGCATCCCCTCCGCGCCGAGCCAGTGCTGGACCAGGAAGGTGGTGTGGAAGCCGACGAACAGCATCCAGAAGTGGATCTTCCCCAGGCGCTCGTCCAGCATCCGCCCCGTCATCTTGGGCCACCAGAAGTAGAAGCCGGCGAAAGTGGCGAAGGCAACGGTGCCGAAGAGGACATAGTGCATGTGCGCGACAACGAAGTAGCTGTCGGTGACATGGAAGTCGATGGGCGGCGAGGCCAGCAGCACCCCGGTCAGCCCCCCGAACAGGAAGGTGACCAGGAAGCCGATGGACCAGAGCATGGGGGTCTCGAAGGACAGCGACCCGTACCAGAGGGTGCCGACCCAGTTGCAGAACTTCACCCCGGTCGGGACCGCGATCAGGAAGGACAGCAGCGAGAAGAACGGCAGCAGCACCTGCCCCGTGGCGAACATGTGGTGCGCCCAGACCGTCACGGACAACCCGGTGATCGCGATGGTCGCGGCGATCAGGCCGTAGTAGCCGAAGACCGGTTTGCGGCTGAAGACGGGAAGGATCTCGCTGATGATGCCGAAGAACGGCAGCGCCACGATGTAGACCTCGGGGTGGCCAAAAAACCAGAACAGGTGCTGCCACAGCAGCGCGCCGCCGTTCGCGGCGTCGAAGACATGCGCGCCGAACTTCCGGTCCGCCTCCAACGCGAGCAGGGCCGCGGCCAGGACCGGGAACGCCATCAGTACCAGGATCGAGGTGAACAGCACGTTCCAGGTGAAGATCGGCATCCGGAACATGGTCATCCCGGGGGCCCGCAGGCAGGTGATGGTGGTGATGAAGTTGACCGCGCCCAGGATCGTGCCCACACCGGCCACCACCAGGCCCATGATCCACAGGTCTCCGCCGGTGCCGGGCGAGAAGACCGGTCCGTTGAGCGGCGCGTACGCGAACCAGCCGAAGGCGGCCGCGCCCTGCGGCGTGAGGAAGCCGCTGACCACCATCAGCCCGCCGAAGAGGAAGACCCAGTAGGTGAAGGCGTTCAGCCGGGGGAAGGCGACGTCCGGTGCGCCGATCTGCAGCGGCATGATCGCGTTGGCGAAGCCGACGAAGGTGGGGGTCGCGAAGAGCAGCAGCATGACGGTGCCGTGCATGGTGAACAGCTCGTTGTACTGCGCGGTGGTGACGAACTGCAGCCCGGGGCGCGCGAGTTCGGCGCGCATCAGCATCGCCATCGCGCCGCCGAGCAGGAAGAACCCGAACGAGGTCACCAGATAGAGGTTTCCGATGACCTTGTGGTCGGTCGAGGTCACCCAGCGCAGGACCCTGCGCCCGCGCCGGACCGGCGCCGTTTCGGCGGCAGACGCCTCTGCTACGACGGTCATCGGCACTCCTCAGCGGTCACTGCGGTTCCTGCGCGTGGGGTTCCGGCGCGTGGGGTTTCTGCGCGTGGGGTTCCGGCGCGTGGGGTTTCTGCGCGTGGGGTTCCGGCGCGTGGGGTTCCTGCTCGTGGGGTTCCGGCGCGTGGGGTTCCTGCTCGTGGACGGCCGACGAGGCGGCGGCCCCGATCCGGCGCTGCTCGGGCCGCGCGGTGGGAAGCTCCACCCGGTCCCGGCAGAACCAGGTGCCCACCGCCACCCGCAGGTCCTGCACGCGCCGCAGGGCAACCTCCCGCCGTCCCCCGTCCGGTGGCACCGGGCCCGGGGGCGGCGGTGGCTCGGGGACCTCCCGTGCGAGCAGGAGGTACCGCTGCCGGTCCGACAGCGGTTGGTGCGACGCGCTGAATCCCCCGTCGACCGACTGCCGAACCTCGTCGCTCTCGTCGCCCTCCAGCAGCCGGTCCCGGTCGTGCGCCTGCAGTCCCAGACAGATCCGTTTGGCCAGGACGAAGCAGACCGGAGGGAGCACGAACAGGGCCACCCGCAGGACCCAGGTCAGCCCCTGCACGGAGAGGTCGAAGGTCAGCGCGAGCAGGTCGTTGGCGCCCGCGAGCAGCAGCACCGCGTAGAACGCGATCCCGGCCACCCCGAGCCCGGTCCGGGTGGGCTGGTTGCGCGGCCGGTCGCACAGGTGGTGCTCACCCCGGTCGGCGGTGACCCACTGCTCCAGGAAGGGATAGACAAATAGGGTCCCGAAGAGCACCCCCGGCACCACCAGGGCCGGAACCAGCGCGCTCCAGGAGATCGTGTGCCCCAGGACCCGGGTCTCGACCCCTGGCATCAGCCGCAGGGCTCCCTCCAGCCAGCCGATGTACCAGTCCGGCTGGGCCCCCTGGGATCCCGCGTCGGGGCGGTAGGGACCGAACGCCCAGATGGGGTTGATCTGGCCCAGAGCACTGGCGAGCGCCAGCACACCGGTCAGCATGAACAGCAGGCCGGTGGTGCGGGCCGCGAACTGCGGGAAGGCGGGCATGCCCACCACGTTGCGGTTGGACTTGCCCGGCCCGGCCCAGTGGGTGTGCTTGAGGTAGACCACCAGTGTCAGATGGGCCCCGACCAGGGCCAGCAGCAGTCCGGGCACCAGCAGAATGTGCAGCACATACAGCCTGGGGATGATCTCGTGGCCGGGGAACTCGCCGCCGAACGCGAAGAACGTCACGTACGTTCCCACCAGCGGGATCGACAGCATGACCCCCTCGGCGATCCGCAGGCCCGTCCCGGAGAGCAGGTCGTCCGGCAGCGAGTAGCCGCAGAAGCCCTCCAGCATGGCGAGCACGAACAGGGTCATACCGAATACCCAGTTCAGCTCGCGCGGTCGGCGGAACGCTCCGGTGAAGAAGATCCGCAGCATGTGCACGCCGATCGCGGAGACGAACAGCAGCGCCGCCCAGTGGTGGATCTGACGGACCAGGAGGCCGCCGCGGATGTCGAAGCTGATGTGCAGGGTCGAGGCGTAGGCGTCGGTCATCCTGACCCCGCGCAGCGGAAGGTAGGAGCCGGTGTAGACGCTCTCGGTCATACCGGGGTTGAAGAAGAGGGTGAGATAGACCCCGGTCAGCAGCAGCACGACCAGGCTGTACAGGGCCAGTTCACCGAGCAGGAAGGACCAGTGGTCCGGGAAGACCTTGCGCAGCGCGCCCTTGCCGGCGTCCAGCAGCGGCAATCGGCGGTCGAGGGCGACCACGGCGGCCTCGACCTGCCGCGCCGCCTGCCCGCTACCCCCCGCGTCCGCGTCGCCGACCGCCATGCATCCTCACCGCCCAACCGCCCAGGAGCGCGCAAGCGCCGCGCGGCGCCGACGGCATCCACCCGGCGCACACCGACCGTAACCGCGTTGGCACGGAGAGTCCGGCGGGACGCGCCGGTTCTAGCCCGGCCGGGGCGACGGGTGAGGCGCCTTGTGCGGCGCCGGTAGTATCCCGACCCGCATGCTCGACCGTGACCGCCCCCCCGGCGGCGGAGAATGGGGCCATGGCCACCGGCGAGCAGGCGCGGCACTGGCAGTACGACGGGCTGCCCGGTGTCGATCTGCTGCGCGCCCGCTACATCAGCAAGACCTTCGCCCGGCACACCCACGAAGCGTTCGTGATCGCCGGGATAGCACAGGGCGTCGAGGTCTTCGACCTCGACGGCGAGGTCCAGTACGCGAGCCCGGGCGCGGTCGTGTTGGTGAACCCCGGATCCCCGCACACGGGCAGGGCCGGCGTGCCCGAGGGCTGGCGGTACGGGGCCCTCTACCCGGATCCCGGCCTGGTGGCAGCGATCGCCGCTGAGACCACGACGCTGCGCGGCGCCCCCGGTTTCACCACGCCCGTAGTCGACGATCCGTACGCCGCACGGCTCGTGCACCAGGTACTCAGGGCGGCCGAGGAGGGCAACGCGCTCGCCGCGGACACTCTGCTGCGCCTCGCCGTGACCCGGCTGCTGCACCACTCCGGCGGCCCGCTGCCGGAGCGCCCGGTGCGCAGCGCGGGTGCTCGGCTCGCGGTGCGCGCGCGTGCCCTGCTGGAGGAGCGGATGGCCGAGCCGCCGTCCCTGGAGCGTCTCGCCGTGGAGCTCGGCACCAGCCCCTTCGCGCTGCTACGTGCGTTCCGCACGACGTTCGGGATGCCGCCGCACTCCTGGCTCACCGACGCGCGGGTGCGCACGGCGCGGCAGCTCCTGGACGCGGGCGCGGCGCCCGCGCAGGTGGCCGCAGCCGTCGGGTTCACCGACCAGGCCCATTTGAACCGCCACTTCGCCCGGATCATCGGCGTGCCCCCGGGCGCGTACCGCAGGGAGCGGCTCGGCGGCGGCAGCGCAAGAACGTACAAGACTGGGGGCCATCCGCCCGCGTAGCGTCCGGGACGTGCCAGAACAGACCGCCGCCCCGAGCACCCCCGCGGACCCGCGCGCCGCGCCGGACACCGAGACCGAGCCCAAGGCCGACTCGGCCGTCGTCAGAGACGCCCTCGGCGTCGGAGTCGCCGTGGGGCTCTCCGGCTTCGCCTTCGGCGTGACCTCGGCAGGTTCCGGTCTCTCACTGCTCCAGACCTGTGCGCTCAGCCTGCTGGTCTTCACCGGGGCCTCGCAGTTCGCGCTCGTCGGCGCGCTCGCCGCCGGCGGCAACCCGCTGACGGCCGCCGCGGGCGCCTTCTTCCTCGGCACACGCAACGCCTTCTACGGGCTGCGGCTGTCGCAGCTGCTCTCGCTCCCCCGCGCGGTGCGCCTCTTCGCCGCCCACTGGGTCATCGACGAGACCACGGCCGTCACGCTCGCACAGCCCACCCGCCGCAGTGCCCGCATCGGCTTCGCCGTCACCGGACTGAGCCTGTACCTGTTGTGGAACCTCACCACGGCGCTCGGCGCGCTCGGCGCGCAGTCCATCGGCGACACCCGGAGGTGGGGGCTGGACGCCGCAGGACCCGCCGTCTTCCTCGCCCTGCTCGCGCCCATGCTGCGCACGACCACGCAGCGGACGGTGGCGGCGTTGGCCGTCGTGCTGGAACTCGGCGCGCTGCCGGTGCTGCCCTCCGGAGCGCCCGTGCTCGTCGCCGCTCTCGCCGCACCCGTCGGCCTGTACCTGCACGGCCGCCGCCGCGCGCCGGAGGGCGCGAACGACGCAGCGGTGAACGGTGTCGCCGCGAACGATGCGGCCGCTCAGGATGCCACTGCGAACGACCCGAAGGAGGACGGACGTTGAGCGCCTGGATCGCGATCGCGGCGACGGCCGTAGGCTGCTACCTCGCCAAGCTGCTCGGCCTGCTGGTGCCCGCCCACATTCTGCAACGCCCGCTGGTCCAGCGCCTGGCCGCAATGCTGCCGGTGGCGTTGCTGGCCGCGCTCACCGCCCAGCAGACCTTCAGCCAGGGGCACCATCTGGCGGTCGACGCCAGGGGCGCGGGGCTCGCGGCGGCAGCGCTCGCGCTACTCCTGCGTGCCCCCTTCCTCCTGGTCGTGGCGACCGCCGTGGTGGTCACGGCGGCCGTCCGCGCATTGGGCGGATGAGGCGGCGGGGGTCACCGTGCTGGCGGAGGTCAGCTCTTGATGGTGTAGCTGTCGCCGTATGTCTTCCAGGTCAGCGGCGGGTTGAGGTCCAGGTTGCCGTTCCTGAGGAAGACGCGCTGCTCGGTGTCGACGCGGCTGGTGTCGTCGTGCGCGGCCTCGGTGAGCATCGCGGCCTTGCGGGCGTCCAGGTACGCGTTGAGATACGTGGTCTCGTTGCCGCCCTGAGCAGGGGTCCTGGCCTTCTTCATGGCTGTCTTGCGGATGCCACCGAAGCTGGTCGGGTCCTCGCCGGGACCGTGCATCACGATCGCGTCGTAGTAGATGAACTGGCCCAGCGCGTGCAGCCCGTCGGCCTCGGCCTGCTGGACGGCGGGGTCGAAGTACACCCGGTCGCGCTCGCCGTTCTGCGCGGACTGGAACACCGGGTCCTTGGCGGCGGTCTTCCAGGCGGCGACGAAGGCACTGCCCAGACCCGCGTGCGAGGCGCTGCCGTTGACCTTCTCCAGCGCGGGCAGGTACTTCGCCAGCGGGTTGCCCGGCTCGGTGGCGGAGTAGGCCTGGACCAGTTCCAGCATGTCGCCGGTGCCCGAGCAGAAGCCGATGATCCCGGCGGTGTAGCCGCGGCCGTCGCCGATGTCCTCGATGTACGTGTACTGGGCCTTCCAGTCCAACGAGGAGTTCTCGGCGCTGGAGACCAGCTCCATCGCGATCTCCTTCTTGTGCGGGTCGGTGAGGTTCACCGAACTCGCGGCCACCGGCTTCCCCGCCGTGGCGCTGCCCGTGGTGGTCCCGGTGGTCGAAGCCATGGCCTGGACACCGGCGAAGGTCAGCGCTCCGGCGGCGGCGAGCGTCGTCGCCGCGAGGAGCGTGCTGCGCCCGAGGCGGGTGCGGCGGAGCGGGCGCCTGTGGGTGGACTGCGTCATGAGCGGATCTCCTGGGGGTGGGGAGCAACGCGCCTCTAGTTAGGAAGCTTTCCTAAAAGACGTGTGTGAATCCTGACCTCAGGACGCGGGCATGTCAAGTCACGATGTACTGAATTGCGATCTTTCAAACGAGGACGACCCGCTTCAGCAGAGACATCCCCGGATCACGGAGGCGTACAGATCGCTGCGCTGCACACCGAGGGCGGCGCCGTTGCGGCGCCGGGTGGCCTCGGGGCTCTGCGCTTCCTCCCACGCTGCGTCTATGGCCTCGGCGCAGGTGGCGGCGCGGACGATGAACGTCTGCGCCCCGCTGGCGCCCCGCGCCGAAAGGGTGGGGATCTCCACCGACCAGCGCAGGTCGACGACGCGATCGCCTCGGGCGAATCCCATAACGCTCCTTGTCGGGGTCGATGTCGACAGGCAGCCCGCTGCAGGCCACAACCCCCCTCGCGCAGCCGGGATGTGCCAACATCACCGGCAAAGTGGTCTACACCACAAATGGGCTTAGGACTTTCATAGCATGCATTCGGGTACTTTCGGAATACCGTGTCTGATTTGTGATGATTGCCAGAATATGAGCGGCCCTCACGAAACGCCGCCGCTCAACTGGGGGGCTGACTGCGGTGTGTCGCATCGCGACGCGGTGCGGCACGCTGGGCCGGGGGGATGATGAACCGTCAGGGTGTGCGCTGGTCCAGCGTCGTGGTGACGCTGCTCGCCATGTCGCCGGCAACTGCCGCGGGCGCTCTCAGTTCCCGCTCTCCAGAGCCGCAGCCGGCGCCGGAGCGCCCTTGATCCGGACCGCCGCGAGCGTGCCCAGCCGGTCCAGGCCGATGACGAGCGCCGCGAGCGCGACGAACTCGACGGTGAGCTGCACGATCTGCAGGCCGACCCAGCCGTACCCCTGGGACGTCGGATCGAGGAAGAAGTAGGGGTACCGGTTCGGGAAGCCGGGCAGGAGCGCCGCGCGCAGCAGGGTGAAGCCGGCGTAGGAGAGCGGGAAGGAGAGCCACACGGGCAGGTCGCGCCAGCGCGAGGCGTTGCGCGGTTTGAGGAACAGCCAGTCGAGCACCACCAGCGCGGGCGTCACGTAGTGGAGGAAGAAGGCGGACCAGTTGGTGAGCCGGTCCGGGCCCGGGCCGAGGCCGGGCAGCGGGTTGGCGCCGTGGTTCAGCACGAAGTGCGCGACCAGCGCGGTGATCAGGATGTACAGGGTGGCGGCGCCGCGAAGCCGTGGCGCCGGGGCGTCGACCGTACGGCGATTGACCATCCAGTAGACGGCGCCGACGAAGTAGCCGAAGACGATCACATTGCTCAGGACGGTGAAGTACACCAGCGAGCCCGTCCCGGTGGTCAGTCCGAGCCCGGCGAAGACGACGACGGCCGCGCGCCACCACAGCGCGGGACGAGTCCAGACGTTCAAGCGATCACCACGTGGTCTCAGTGCTTGCAGGTCAAGCCGTACGGTAAGGGGTCGTCGCACCCTACCCGTGAGTAGCCGCGCGATGGAAGGCTCGTACCGACCTGGGGAGCGATAGGGCTCGGGTCAGCGCACGCCGCCTGGTGCCTTCGATTGCAAGGCGCCGGGACGCCCTTGTAGCGGAGCTACTTGGGCCCCGCGGCGCCAGCCGCTGATGTCAGAGCGGCAACGCGGCAAGCGGAGGTGCCGGGCGGTGGGCGCCCGAGCCCTATCGCTCCCCAGGTCGGAAGTTCACCGACGCGCCGTCTGCCGCTCACGCGAGTGAGGCCGCCCACCCGTTCGGGCCTCCTACCGTACGGGGCATGAGCACGGTCCCCACGGTCTCCATGAGCTCAGACGCCCCGCACCGCGCCGTCGAGCGCTCCGTCGAGCACACTTCCGAACGCAACGCCGAGCGCGCCGCTGACGCGCTGGAGCGGCCGCTGCGCGCGCTCGTGATCACGGGCAGTGTCGGCGCCGGCCACAACGGGGCCGCCTCCGAGCTCGTACGGCGGCTTGAGGCGCGCGGCGTCGAGACCACCTACCGCGACTTCCTCGACGCACTCCCCCGCCCGTACCAGCGACTGCTGCAGGACGGTTACGAGTTCAGCGCCGGGCGCACGCCGCGGGTGTTCGACTGGCTGTTCCGCTGCGAGGAGCGCGACTCGGTGGTGCACTCGCTCACGATGTACCTGTGCCGGCTGGCCGGCCGGGACATGGCGGAGTGGGTCGGCGAGGGTTACGACGTCGTGGTCACCACCTTCCCGTTCGCCGCGCAGAGCCTCGGCATGCTGAAGGAGGACGGCCGGCTGACCGCGCCGACCGTCTGCTATCTCACCGACCCCGCGCCGCACCGGCTCTGGGTGCACCCGAGCATCGACGTGCACCTGACCGTCACTCAGGCCACCGCCACCGAGGGCAGCGACCGCTACGGCGTGCCGATGGCGGCGGCCGGGCCCCTCGCCCCCTCCGCCTTCGCCGAACCGGCCGACGCCGGAGAGCGGTCGGCCCTGCGCGCCGAGCTCGGCATCCCCGTGGGCCGGCGGATGGCACTGCTGATGACCGGCTCGATGGGACTGGGTGACGTGATGGCCAGCGCCCGGGCGCTGCAGGTGGCGGACAACACCGTGCCCGTCGTGCTCTGCGGCAGGAACGAGCGGCTGCGGCGACGGATCGCCACGCTGCCGGGCGTGGTCGCGCTGGGCTGGCGTACGGACGTGCCCGCGCTGATGGCCGCCGCCGACGTACTGGTGCACAACGCCGGAGGGCTCTCGCTGACCGAGGCGATGGTCGCCGGGCTGCCTGCGGTGAGCTACGAGGTGCTCTCCGGCCACGGACGCGCGAACGCGGCCACCCTGGCCGCAGCAGGTCTGGCCCCGTGGCCGCGCGACCCCGCCCGGCTGTCCGAGGCACTGGCGGAGCAGGCGGCACGCGGCCGGGTGCACCTGCCGTCGCTGCCCGCGGACCGGGAAGCCGTCCAGGTCGTGGCCGATCTGGCGCGCCGCTGGCGGGACGAGTGCGGCCGGGACGCGCGGCGCGACTCGGTCACGGTGCTCCGCGGCCGCCGGGGCAGCACCTCCCGCGCCACCGCGTTGGCACGGCGACTGCGCCGGCAGCCGGCCGCGATCGTGGCACCGGGCGCGAGTACGGGCCGGGTGGGCTGACCGCCGCCGGGGCCACGAAGTGCGCCGACGACATCTGCGGGCACGCTCCTAGGAGGGTGCTGCAGATCTAGGCCGGATCAGGGAGCGGCGTCCTGTGGCTTCGATTGCAAGGCGGAGGAGGGAGCCAACCGTGGTTGGTTGGAGACCGACGACAACGCGGCAAGCGCGCGCGGCGGAGCCGCTGTCGTCGCGAGCGCAGGACGCCGCGAGCCCGGCCTAGATCTTCAGTACCCTCCTAGGCGTACACTCCGCGGAATCGGCAGCGCCGGAAGCCGGACCGGGTTCCGGCCTCGGCTCCAGCGGACTCAGCGAGGTCGGTGCCCGTGAGCGACGACGAGACACACAACCGGGACCCGGCCGGACGGCTCACCGTGCGCGACGTGCTGGAGCTGGACCTGATGGCCACCTGGGGTCCCGAGGTGGTAGCCGGGGCCGCGCATCTGGACCGGAGGGTGCGCTGGCTGCACGTGGCCGAGGCGGCCGACGTCGGGGTGATGCTGACTGGCGGTGAGATCGTGCTCACCACGGGCCTGCTGCTGGCCGGGGACGAGCAGGCCCAGACCGCGTACATCGAGTCGATGCAGCGCGCCGACGTCGCGGCCGTCCTGCTGGGTCTCGGCCGGGCCTTCCGGACCACCCCGCCGGCAATGCGCCGGGCCGCGGAGCGCTGCGGGGTGCCGCTGATCGTGCTGCACCGTCCGGCGCCCTTCGCGCAGCTCACCGAGGAGGTGCACGCCCGCCTGGTGCACGGCAGGTTCGCCGCGCTCAACCTCTCCGACCGCATCCGCTCCTCGCTGACCACGCTCAACCTCTCCGGCGCCCCGCTGCAGCAACTGCTCGACGAGATCGCCTCGTTCAGCGGCTGCCCGGCAGTCCTGGTCAACCTGGCGCACCGGGTGCTGGCCACCGCCGGGGACAAGAACTCGCTGAGCGAGCTGCTGCGCGACTGGGACCGGGTCTCCCGGCAGGTCGCCGAGCTGGTTCGGAACGACCCGGTGACCGTCGGCCCGGACGGCTGGATCGTCGCAGCGCTGGAGGCCCGGGGCCGCCAGTGGGGGCGGCTGGTGCTGTTCGGCTACCCGGGCTCCGAGGAGTTCGGCCAGGTGCTGGGGCAGCGCGCCGCCGAGGCACTGGCCATGCACCGCCTGCTCGGCGACCGGGACCGGGGCTGGGAGGACCATGCCGCGGAGTCGCTGCTCACCGACCTGGCCTCGGGCGCGGCCCGACCGGAGCAGTTGCTCACCCGGGTCCGGGCCGCAGGGCTGCCGGTGAACCGGCGCACTTTTGTGCCCGTGGTGGTCCGGGAGCTCACCCGCGCTGCGGCCGACCAGGAGGGCCTGCCGCAGCTGCTCGACCGGATCCTCGCCGAGGAGTCGGTGGCGGGCCTGGTCGGGCGGATCGGCGCGGACGGCACCGCCGTGCTGCTCAGCATCCCGCACGACCAGGACGCCGACGCCGCCGTCCGGCGCGTCGCGGTGCAGACCCACGAACGGCTGGCGACCCGCGGCCGCAGGGCCGTGGTCGGCGCGGGCTTCGGGTGCGCGGTGCTCGACGAGGTGCGCCGGTCCTTCGTCGAGGCGGTGCACGTCGCGGACGCGGCGGTGGCCGGTCCCCCGGCGGCGCCAGTCGCGCGGCTGCGCGACGTACGGCTGCGCGGGCTGGTGCGGCTGCTGCGGGACGAGCCGGAACTGCAGGCGTTCATCGAGCGGGAGCTCGGGCCGCTGCTGGAGAACGCGCCGCTGCTCGACGTACTGCGGACCTACCTGGAGACCGGCCGCAACAAGTCACTCGCCGCCCAGATGCACCACGTCAGCCGGCCCGCGCTGTACCGGCGGCTGGAGAGTATCGAGGCGCTGCTGGACGTCGACCTGGACGACTGGGAGCAGCTGACCTCGCTGTACGTCGCGCTGCTCGCGCACGAGGCGCAGCAGGCCGCGGGCCCCGAGGCCGCCCGGTGACGACCGGGCGGCCTGGGGGCTGTGGCGGGCCGCCGTGACGGGCCTCAGGCAGCGGCGGGGGCGGGCTCCACGGGTGCCGGTTCGGCCGGCGCGCCCGGCGGGGCGAGCCGGGTCAAACCGACGTAGAGCACCAGCGAGGAGGCCACGCCGACGGCCCAGCCGTAGTCGGCGAGCGGCTGGAGGAAGGGGATCACACCGCCGGTCGGGAACGGCCCGCCGTAGGAGCCGCCGACGGCCAGCAGTCCGCCGACGACGAAGGCCACCACCGCCCGCCAGTTCCAACCCGCGGCGTACCAGTAGCGGCCGCCGGGGGTGTAGAGCTGGTCCAGTTCCAGGTGGGTGCGGCGGATGATCCAGTAGTCGGCGATGAGGATGCCGGCCACGGTGCCGAGCAGGCCGCCGACGACGCCGAGCCAGGTGAAGATGTAGACGTGCGGGTCGGCGACCAGCTTCCACGGGAAGATGACGATGCCGACCACGCAGGCGATCAGGGCGCCGGTACGGAAGCTGATGATCTTCGGCAGCAGGTTGGAGAAGTCGTACGCGGGGCTGACGACGTTGGCGGCGATGTTCACCGAGAGGGTCGCGATCAGCACCACCAGCAGCGCGAAGAGGGTGCCTGCGACGCTGTTCATCTTGGCGGCGAGCGCGATCGGGTCCCAGATCGGCGTGCCGTAGACGGCCTGCGAACCCGAGGTGACCAGGACCGAGAGCAGCGCGAACAGTGTCATCGTGGTGGGCAGCCCGAGCGCCTGGCCGCGGATCTGGGCCTTCTGGCTGCCGCCGAAGCGGGTGAAGTCGGGGATGTTGAGCGACAGCGTCGACCAGAAGCCGATCATGCCCATCAGCGACGGGAAGAAGACCTTCCAGAAGCCGCTCCCCCAGCCCAGCTTGGAGGGCTGGTTGAGCAGCGGACCGAATCCGCCGGCCTTGACGGTGATCCAGGCGAGCAGGCCGAGTGCGCCCACGATGACGAAGGGTGCGGCCCAGTTCTCGAAGCGGCGCAGGGTGTCCATGCCGCGGTAGATGATGGCGATCTCCAGCACCCAGAAGAGCAGGAAGGAGAGCCACTGGGTCCAGGGGAAGCCGCCGATCGCCGAGGCGGTCTGCCAGCTGTGGCCGAAGAGCTTGCCGGCGAGCAGGAAGATTCCCTCGCCGCCGATCCAGCTCTGGATGCCGAACCAGGCGCAGGCGACCGCGGCGCGGACGAGCGCCGGAAGGTTGGCGCCGCGCAGGCCGAAGGAGGCACGGGCGAAGACCGGGAAGGGGATGCCGTACTTGGTACCGGCGTGGCCGGTGAGCAGCATCGGGACCAGCACGATGACGTTGGCCAGGGCGATGGTGAGCACCGCCTGCCGCCAGTCCATGCCGAGCGCGACCAGGCCCGAGGCAAGGGTCCAGGAGGGGATGTTGTGGGCCATGCCGACCCAGAGCGCCAGGAAGTTGTAGGTGGTCCAGCGTCTGCGCTCCACCGGGACCGGCAGGAGGTCCTCGTTGGTGAAGCGCGGGTCGGTGAGATCGACTCCCTCGGCGAGTTCGACTCTTCCGTCGGAATGGGAGATCTGTGCCTCCGTGGGCGGAGGTGTGACTATGGACATGGACGGCCACCTCGGTTCGCGGGTCTCGCGTGGGGAACGGGACAGGAGCCGGCGGGCACGGCGTCGGGCCGGCCGGACGAACTCACGTAGCGCTGCTGAGAGCCCGCGGTGGCTGAGTGGGGGTCAGCGCCGGGGCTGGCACTGGGGCTCAGCTCACTGCGGGGATGACGCTGGCGCCGTAGGCGTCGATGGTCGACTCCACGGCGTCGTGCATGGCGTAGACCGCGAACTGGTCCACGCCCAGCTCGCGCAGCTGCTCCAGCTTCGCGACCTGCGCCTCGGGCGGACCTATCACGCAGAACCGGTCCACGATCTCGTCGGGTACGAACGCGGTGTCCGGGTTCCCGGAGCGGCCGTGGTGGCGGTAGTCGTACCCCTGACGTTCCTTGATGTACGCGGTCAGGGCCTCCGGGACGAGGTCGGAGCCCTCGCCGTAGTGGCTGACCAGGTCGGCGACATGGTTGCCGACCATGCCGCCGAACCAGCGGCACTGCTCCCGGGCGTGGGCCAGCGCCTCCGGCGAGTCGTCCTCGGTCACGTAGGCCGGCGCGGCCACGCAGATCTTCACCTCGCTCGGATCGCGCCCTGCCTCGGCGGCGGCGTCCCGTACCGCCTTGACCATCCACTCGGTCAGGTAGGGGTCGGCCAGCTGGAGGATGAAGCCGTCCGCCTGACGGCCGGTCAGCTCCAGTGCCCTGGGCCCGTACGCGCCCATCCACACCGGCAGTGACGCGCCCTCCCTCACCCACGGGATCCGCATCTCCGTCCCGTCGACGACGGTCGCCCTGCCCTCCGCGAGCTCCTTGACGGCGTGCATCGCCTCGCTGAGGCGGGCGAGGGTGGCGGGTTTGCGCCCGGCCACGCGCATCGCCGAGTCGCCGCGCCCGATCCCGCACACCGTGCGGTTGCCGTACATGTCGTTCAGCGTCGCGAACAGCGACGCCGTCACCTCCCAGGTACGGGTCGACGGGTTGGTGACCATCGGGCCGACGACCATGCGCTCGGTCTCCGCCAGGATGCGGCTGTAGACAACGAAGGGCTCCTGCCAGAGCACGACCGAGTCGAAGGTCCAGCCATGGCTGAAGCCGGCCGCCTCGGCCCGCTTCATCCGCTCGACCAGCAACGAAGCGGGCGGGTCGGTCTGCAGTACGAGGCCGATGTCCACGGGGAACCTCCGGTGGTCCGAGAAAGGTAGGGTGATTGGGCGTCAGAACGGTTCAGTCTGGGATGAGGTACTGGCCAGATGAGGTAGTGGTCAGATGAGGTACTGGTCAGATGAGGTACTGGCAGGTGGCGCGGGCCTGGTAGCGGCCGTGACCGGCCCGGCCCAGGTAGGTGTCACCCTCGACGACGACCGTGCCCCGGGACAGCACCGTCGCCGCCTTGCCCCGCACCACCAGGCCCTCGTAGGCCGAGTAGTCCACGTTCATGTGGTGGGTGGCCGCCGACATCGTCTGCGTCGCGTTCGGGTCGTACACCACGATGTCCGCGTCCGAACCCGGCGCGATCGTCCCCTTTCGGGGATACAGCCCGAACATCCGCGCCGGCGTCGCCGCGGCGATCTCCACCCACCGGCGCCGCGAGATGCGCCCCTCCACCACCGCCTGGTGCAGCAGGTCCATCCGGTTCTCCACGCCGGGCAGGCCGTTCGGGATCTTGGAGAAGTCGCCCCGGCCCAGTTCCTTCTGCCCGGAGAAGCAGAACGGGCAGTGATCCGTCGACACGACCTGAAGGTCGTTCGTCCGCAGCCCCCGCCACAGCGCCACCTGGTGCTCCTCGGGCCGCAACGGCGTCGAGCACACGTACTTGGCGCCCTCGAAGGCCGGCTCGGCGAGGTTGTCGGTGGAGAGGAAGAGGTACTGCGGGCAGGTCTCGCCGAAGACGTTGAGCCCCCGGTCCCGCGCGGCGGCCAGCTCGGCCAGCGCCGACTCGGACGACACGTGCACCACGTACAGCGGCGACCCCGCGACCTCCGCCAGCCGGATCGCCCGGTGCGTCGCCTCCGCCTCCAGCAGCTCGTGGCGCACCTCGCCGTGGTAGCGCGGGTCGGTGCGCCCGGCGGCCAGCGCCTGCTCCACCAGCACGTCGATGGCGATGCCGTTCTCGGCGTGCATCATCACCAACCCGCCGTTGTCGGCGCCCTGCTGCATCGCCCGGAGGATCTTCCCGTCGTCGCTGTAGAACACCCCGGGGTAGGCCATGAACAGCTTGAACGAGGTCACGCCCTCGTCCACCAGGAGATCCATCTCCTTGAGGCTGTTCTCGGTCACATCCGACATGATCATGTGGAAGGCGTAGTCGATGGCGCAGTTGCCCTCGGCCTTGGCCTGCCAGGCGTCCAGGCCCTCGCGCAGCGAGCGGCCCACGGACTGCACCGCGAAGTCCACGATGGTCGTCGTGCCGCCCCAGGCCGCCGCCCTGGTTCCGGTCTCGAAAGTGTCCGAGGCCGCAGTGCCGCCGAAGGGCAGCTCCATGTGGGTGTGCGCGTCCACTCCGCCCGGAATGACGTACTTCCCGGACGCGTCGATCACGCGCTCCGCCGACCACCCCTCCGCCACCCAGCTGCCGGTGGCCGCCAGGGCCACCACCTGCTCCCCCTCGATCAGGACGTCGGCGGCCACCTCCTCCGCCGCCGTGATCACCAACCCGCCCCGGATCACCGTTCGAGTCACCTGCAGCACTCCTTCCGCTTGCCCCGTCAGGACGTCGGTCGAACTCGGTCAGGCTTCGGCGAGGGGTCCGTAGGCGTCGGGGCGGCGGTCGCGGTAGAAGGCCCACTGGTGCCGGACCTCCTCGATCAGACCCAGGTCCAGAT